>JAYVIS010000061.1:0-12178 GCA_043769975.1 Bacteroidota bacterium | reverse complement strand
TATATCTCTATATTTTCGATAAGATCGTTTTTGAGTTAATAGTTGAGAACTGCTATATCCTGATGAATTAATTGTAGTTTCATTCCCATCATTTTCGGCAAGTAAATTATTGCTATAGTATTTGTATTTTTTTTGGTTATCAATTCCCCAATAACTAATTCCGCCCAATGCAACCAAAAAAACGGGCACTTTCCAATATTTTTTATTGTATGCTTGGCCGAGTCCAGGAATTATTGCACTCATTATGGCAGCTTTACGGGCAGATGAATAAATAGCTTTTTTTGATTCTTTTTTCGTTTTTAGACTATCAGTTAGTTGTGCTTGTGCTGTTAAGCAAAAAACAGTTAGGATAAAAAATGTATATACAAATGATGATTTCACGTTAGTAAAATTAATTTAATGCTTTTTAATATACCTGTGAATGTGATAAACGGTTCGTTAATTTATGTCAAAAAAAGATAATATATGGTTAAGCTCAGTGTCGTTGCTAAAACTCAACTTAATAACACCAGTTCCTTTTACGCTTCTCTTAAACTCAACTGATTTATTAAATATTTTTTCTAATTTTTTATTTATTTGTTTATCCTCAATGGTTAATGGTTTTTCTATACGAGTTGTTTTTGGTGTGAAATTTAATTTTTCATCACGTGCTAATTCCTCAACTTGACGCACAGACAAATCATTTTCATATGCTAAAGCATAAATAGCTAATTGTTTATCTTCATTTTCAATACTTAAAAGAGCACGAGCATGGCCCATTGTAATGTCTTTATCTCTTAAAGCTTTTTGAATTACTGCAGGCAATTTTAATAAACGTAAAAAGTTTGTTACGGTACTTCTTTGTTTATTAACTTTTTCGCCAAGTTGCTCTTGCGTCAAATTACATTCATCAATTAAACGCTTATAACTTAAAGAAACTTCAATTGGGTCTAAATCTTCACGTTGAATATTTTCAATCAATCCCATTTCTAGCATTGCTTGATCATTAGCAACTCTTATATAGGCAGGTATTTCATCAAGATTTGCAATTTGAGATGCTCTAAATCGACGTTCTCCAGAAATCAGTTGGTATTTGTCATATCCAAGTTTACGAACTGTTATTGGTTGAATGATACCATGTTGTTTAATAGATTCGGACAGTTCTTGTAAAGATGTTTCTTCAAAATTAGTACGGGGCTGAAAAGGATTTGTATCTATATCCTTTATTTTTATTAATGCAATTGTTCCAACTACAGGTGTAGCTTCTCCATTTTGTTTTGTTGTAATATCAGTTTTAGCATTTTGTAATAACGCGCTTAATCCTCTTCCTAATGCCGGTTTTTTATTTGTACTCATTTCCTTTTCGATATAAATTATTAGTTGTTGGTTATTAGTTGTTGGTATTCTGTTTTATTTAAAACTAAAAACTCACAACTAAAAACTGATTCTTATCCTTCGTTAAATTCCGACTCCTCTTCTGTAAAAGACATCGTTCTGTTTTCATCTGATATTTTTGTTAATCCATTACGTTGTAAAATTTCACGAGCAAGATTTAAATAATTAACAGAACCTTTTCCAACAGCATCATGCATAATAATTGTTTTTCCATGACTTGGTGCTTCTGCTAATTTAACATTACGCTGAATGATTGTATTAAACACCATATTTTGAAAATGCATTTTTACCTCCTCAACAACTTGGTTTGCTAATTTTAAGCGAGGATCATACATTGTCAATAAAACACCTTCAATATCTAAACCTGTATTTATGTGCTCTTGAATTAATTTAATAGTTTGTAATAATTTTCCCATGCCTTCTAATGCAAAATACTCGCATTGTACTGGTATAATTACACTATTTGCAGCTGCTAATGAATTAATAACAGTTAATCCTAAAGAAGGACAACAATCAATAATTATAAAATCATAATCATCTTTAATTTTATCTAGCGCAGCCTTCATCATGTAGTCTCTATCTGGTAGATTTACAATTTCAAGTTCAATTGCAACTAAATCAGTATTTGTAGGAAGTAAATATAAATTAGGCGTATCCGTTTCTACAATAACTTCTTTCGGATTTTTTGTGCCAATAATACATTCATACAATCCTGATTTTACATCTTTCGGATCAATACCAACTCCAGAAGTAGAATTAGCTTGTGGATCAGCATCAACCAATAATGTTTTATATTCTAAAACAGCAAGAGATGCAGCTAAATTTATTGCAGAAGTTGTTTTTCCAACTCCTCCTTTTTGATTCGATATTGCTATTATTTTTCCCATATTTTTATTATTTAAACATAAAACACTTTGGCATTTATGAACTAATTAAATTATTTCCTTATACTTTGCCCAATATCCATGAGCGTTAATTTTTTTCCTGAGCTGTTAAATTTCATAATAGCTTCCTCTTTATTTATTTGAATAGGCTCAAACGTATCGTAATGCATTCCGATAATATCACTGCAATTGATAAATTTTGTGCAAATGATTGCATTATCAATTCCCATAGTGAAATTATCTCCAATTGGCAAAAATGCGAAATCAATTTTTCGAAATTCGCCAATCAATTTCATGTCATAGGTAAGTGCTGTATCTCCTGCATAATAAAAATCCTTAACACTACTTTCAATTACAAAACCCATTGGACTTCCGCCATAAGTTCCATCAGGCATGCTACTACTATGTTCTGCCTTTACACATTTTACCGACCCAAAATCAAACATTTTTTTTCCGCCGGTATTCATTGGGCGTATGTTAGTAAGGCCTTGATTTTGTAGCCAAACATTAACTTCCCAATTACAAATAACCAAAGCATTTGTTTTTAAAGCAATAGATACAGCATCAGCAATATGATCTTCATGGCCATGTGTGATTAAAATATAATCAGCTTTTATTTCATCAATGTTTATTTGTTTCGCTAATTTGTTTGGAGTAATATATGGATCAAACAATAAATGCTTTCCATTAATTTCAACCCCAAAACAAGAATGCCCGTAATAAGTAATATTCATTATCAATTATTCAAAAAAAAAGTCCAAATTTGTTACTCGTAAAAATAAACTATTTGAGGGGTATATCTGTTATTAGTTTTAAACAGAGAGTCTCATAACTAACCTAAAATGTTAATAATATAATGAATTCGATAACCATTATTTCGGCCACAAATAGAGTTGATAGTAATACTGAAAAAATTGCTAACCATTATTTATCAGTTTTAAGAGGAAAAGGAGTCGAGGCTTCAATTTTAAACTTAAAAGATTTACCAGAAACATTTTTGACTTCTGATTTATATGGTAAACGTTCTTCGGAATTTCAAAAAATAATTGATACTTATGTTGAACATCAACAAAAATTTATTTTTATTTCTCCCGAATATAACGGAAGTTTTGCGGGTGTTTTAAAAGTTTTTTTAGATGCTATCCCTCCAAAATCTTGGCAGGACAATAAAGCCTGTTTAGTTGGGGTTTCTGCTGGAAGGGCTGGGAACTTAAGAGGATTAGAACATTTAACCAATATTTTAAATTATTTAAAAGTCAATGTGTACCACAATAAATTGCCTATTAGTGTGGTGAGTAATTTGTTGGATGCTGCAGGGAATTTATCTGATGTTGAAACTCAAAAAGTAATTGAATTTCAGTTAGATGGTTTTTTGAAGTTTTAAATTGTAGTTCGGTAAGGTTAAAAAGGCTAAACCTTCACTCCAATCACCAAAATATCATCAACTTGCTCTAAATTTCCTCTCCACTCTTCTATAGTTTGGTTGAGGTTTATTCTTTGTTTGTCAATAGGCAATTTGCTGATTTCTTTTAACAAATCTCTGAAGCTACCTGCCATAAATTTCTTCCCTTTAGGTCCACCAAATTGGTCAGCATAACCATCAGAGAAAATATAGATATGATCTCCTTTTTGTAATTGAATTGAGTTATTAGTGAAATTTTGTTTTTCTCCAATAAACATACCGATAGGAAATTTATCAGGTTTAAATTGAAGTAATTCATTATCACGCACAATATATAAAGGATTAAATGCTCCCGAAAACTGAAGTTCTAGTGTCTTATAGTTTAGGGCACAGAGCGTCATATCCATTCCGTCTTTTGTTTGTTTATCTGAACTGCCCGAATGTAAAGTGTTTGCAACTCCATCATTCATTAAATCCATTATTGAAGCTGGTAAAGTAGCATTTGTATTATTTAAAATATCTTTCAATAAATTATACCCTACAATACTCATAAATGCACCTGGCACACCATGTCCGGTACAATCAACAGCGGCAAAATAACTCCAATCCTCTTTTTTATCTACCCAATAAAAATCTCCACTAACAATATCTTTTGGTTTATATAAAATAAATGATTCGGGTAATATTGTTTTTACAAGGTTTAAAGGTGGTAAAATGGCTTCTTGTATTCTTTTAGCATAATGAATACTATCTGTCACTTGTTTAAAAATTATTTCTAATTCTTTTGTTTTTTCTTCAATTTCTTCTTTTTGTTTTACAACTTGTTCTGTTCGTTCAACTACTTTTTGTTCCAAAACACGTTCGTTTTCGGAAAGCCCATCTCGCATTTTTAACAAGGCGTGTCCAAGACTATCATCTTTACTTAATGGCCTGTAATATGCCTCAAAATTTCCTTTTCCAGTTTGATTTGCAAACTCAGTAGTACTTTCCATTGATTCAACTAGGCTATTTAGAGCTGTTCCCATTTCTCCAATTTCGTCAGTACGGTATTCAATACGTTCTTTTGGTAAAATACCCAAACCCATTGATAGCAACATTTTTTTTAGAAGTTGAATTGGTTTTGTAATTGATCTGGTTGTGAAAATCGCAATTAATATTCCTCCAAAAAATAATCCAATACCGAGTAATTTAACAAAACGATCTAAGAAATTAAATGATTTAAACATTTGAGCCGTTGTAGCCTCAGCATTTTTTTCTTTTTGAATGATAAGTGCGTTTAGCTGGTTGTATAATATTTTGATTTTTTCTTGACTGTCTTCAAAGGGTAAAGTAACCAAAAACCCCACGTTAGCATCTTGGTAGCTTTCCCATGAGTTTAGCGGACTCATAATATCTTCTTGATATAGTTTAAATAAACCATCACTAAATGTGAAAATTGACTTTATTTTTTCTTTTTCTTCGTCATTCCAATCATTTGACAAAACTTTTAATTTAGTTTTAATATTTGGATATTCTTTACTAATTAAATTTCGTAATTCTAATTTAGAGGGATCATCATTTCCTGATTGATTATATTTCCATTTAGAAATTAGTGTTTGAGATTTTTGTAATAGAAAGTTGAATTCTTTTAAACTAGAAACAGATGGTGTAACTTGCCCAACTACAGATTCTGTACGTTGTTTACTTTTGGTAACTGTAGCAATTGTAAGTAAAAATGCAACAAGTGTCAAAAAAAGCAAAATGCCAAATCCTGTTCCTATTTTTCTACCAATTGTAAATTTAAATGCCATACTAAGCCAATTATTTTTTATTTAGGGCTTCCTTTTTTCGTTTAAACTCACTCGCTTTTTCTTCGTCCAATAAGGCAGAATAAATACCTTCAATACCTTCAATGGCTCTTGCGTCTTTTGGCTGTAATTCATAAACCTTCATCATGAATGGTAAAGATTGTTTGAATAATTTTTTTGCATTTTCTTGCACAACATCTAATTGGTCAAGCTTAACATCGTACTCTAATTCACGCATCAAGGTTGCTCCTTGATTATAATATAAAATCCCCAAATTAATATTGGCAGCAATGTTTTTTGAATCAATCTCTAATACTTTTAAAAGTGCCATTTTTGCATAATCTCCATATTTTTGCTGAAAATTATTTTTAGTATATAGTTCCCCAAATTGGCCACCAGCAGCATTATAATATTCAATATCCTTAGCCTTTAAATTAAAAGTAGGGTTTATTAGTATCGTGTATTTTTTGTAATTATTATAGAATTTTTCAGAACGATATAGATTTAAAGAGTCTTGCAGTAAAATAGTACAAAGTTTGTAATATGTTGAAGCTCCGTTTTTTATAAAGCCATCATTATTTTCTTTATATTCTGATTTAGAATCTAATTTCATAGATTTTAATGTCGAATACATCGCAGTATCTAACAAATATGCTTTAGATGTGTTGCCAGTACCAGTTTGTTTGTAGGTTTGAAGATAAGCATATGCTCTAATGTGCCAAGAGGCAGGATCAGAGGATGTTTCAGGATTTAAAACTACTTTATCAATAATTTGAATTGCTTGATTGAATTTTTTCTCATTACATAATGTTTGAGCTTTATATAACGAATCATTTTGCGCAAAATAATTATGACATAAAAATATCAGCAAAATACCTAAGGTATTTTTAGAGTAATGATATGATTTTAAATACTTTAACACTTATTCAAATTTACTAATTATATTAATCAACAGCAATAGCTAAACTCGTTAATTCATCACTTGTTTTTAATCCTGCTTTCACTGCATTTCCTTTACTATACTCAAATTTTTGCTTACTATCTACTACTACAAAATTTATGGCCGAGCCAGCTTTTGCCATTCCAATTTTTTCTGTTACAATAAGCGCACCCTTTCCTTTATTTTTCGAAACTATATCTTTTAATTTATCTGAAACATCGCTTAAAAGAAATATGATGTGTGCTTGAATTGCCCCATCATAAGCCTGGCTACTTTTTATCTCAAGCTTCTGATTGCCAATTTGTTTGGAGGCAGCCATTTTATTAAGTTCTTGATTTAAACTGGCATTACTACCTACAACTTGAATAATGAAATTCCCTGATTTCATTTTTGGAGGCCACTCAAAATATTTAGTGAAATTATATAAAAAAACAGCTTTAACCTTTGCATTTGGGTCAAAGCCTTGTTGCTGAAAGCTAAGGCTTACAAAAGCCAAAACAACCAAAAACATATATTTATATAATAATTTCAAATCTTAGTTCAATAAGGATAAAGACAAATTTGGTGTCAAAATCCATAACTAACAAATTTAACATTTAGAATGGATAATCCAAAGTAAAAATAAGTTTTATTAACATAATTTATTTGACCCTAATTTTTGTTAAATTTAGTTTTTGATTTACAACGAAAAATATAACCAGTATTCTGATTTAGAATTAATTGCAGAATATAAAAACACAGAAAATAAACTGTTTGTTGGTATTTTATATAAACGCTATTCTCATTTGGTTTTAGGTCTTTCTTTAAAATATCTAAAAAATGAAGATGAAGCGAAAGACGCTGTTATGCAAATTTTCGAAAAGCTATTTAAGGATTTGTTAAAACACCACATAGAGTTTTTTAAAAGCTGGTTGTATACCTATTCAAAAAACTTTTGTTTAATGATTATTCGGACTCGGCAATCTAAACTCAAAAAGGAAATTGAATTAGAAAATAATGCTGACTTGTTTATGGAAACAGAATCAGAATTGCATCTAAACAAAGCAGAAGAAAAAGAAAAACAATTTGTTGCTTTAGAAAATGCAATAAATGATTTAAAAGATGAACAAAAAATATGCATTGATTTGTTTTATTTAAAAGAAAAATCGTATGTTGAAATTGCCGAAATAACTGGCTTTTCAATTAATGAGGTGAAAAGCTACATACAAAATGGCAAACGGAATTTAAAAATTAAATTAGAGAACACAGTAGGAAAAGGACAATCATAATGGAAACTAAAAATTCACATAACCCATTATCGGCTCAGGAGCTTTTTAATTTGATTGGAAATAAATCGGAGCAAAATAATAATGCCCAAGATTTAGATGATTTTGAAAAAGAAGCTTTAGAAGGCTTTGAAGCGTATTCAACACCTGTAAATGCAAAAAAAATAAATGAAGAAATTAATTTAGCTATTTCTCAAAAAATTAGTGAGCAAGGGTCTTCAACTAAAAATAAAATCATTTGGTTTTCTGCTGTGGCATCTGTTGTTTTAATAATTACAATTTCTTTGTTTTATTTTAATGATTCAAATATTAATTCTGATTCTAATATTGCATTAATTGAAAATAACGCAAAAGAAATTGCGCCAACACAACCAATTGCTCCAAGTGATGAATTAAAACAAGAAATAACTCCAGATGTTACTACTGCAACAACAGTAAACGATGAAAAAATAAAACCATTTAAAACAATAACAGAAAAAGAAAAAATGGCTGAAAGCGATATTACAATTTCTGATACAAAAGGTGCGGTAAGTAGAAACCAATTAGAAGAAGTTGGAAGTCTTAAATCTGGTGATGATGCAGATGCAAAACCTGTTACAAAAACGCTTAATGATAATATGTCTAATACAGCACCAACAGAATTATCTAAAAATAAAAAAGAAAGTGTTTCAGGAAAAGCAAATGAAAGCCGCGAAGAAGCAAGTTCTTATGCTGGAGGAATTGCAAAAGACAAAACTAAATTAGATAATGCAAAGGATGAAGAATCATTCAACGTAATGAGTGAGAAAAAGGCATCAAGCCCAGCTTCAGCTCCTAGCGTTAGTCAAACAGAAGTAAACGCAGAAGGAATAACGGCCAACTATAGAGCTTATTACGTTGGAGAAGAAACTGCAGTAAAAAACTATATCATTTCAATCGCTAAAAAAGATAATTCTGCTATTGTATTGAAAGGAAAATATAAAATTAATGTTTCGGTAAATACAAATGGAAGTATCAAACTAAATTCAATCATTAATACAACAGACGATTGTAAGGATTGCGTAAAAATAATGACGAAAATTTTGAAGGATATGAAAAACTGGAATCCTGAAATTAAAAATGGTAAAGCCATTCAATCAAACAAAGAGTTTGTTTTAGAGTTTTAATCTTTCACAATTTCGAGGTTATGAATATTAACCGTCATTTTTATAATCCCAAAGGTAATTTTAACTTTTTCGTTTATTATTTCATTTACAATACCAATTTGCGAACTGTTCATTATTTTTACTTTGGTTCCAACCTGTAATAAAGGTTTAATACGGGCCACTTTTTTCTCTGAAAATTTATCAAGCTTATGTTGTTTTTCTAAATCCTTACGTTTGTTGGTTTCTGCTGTAATGCCGTCAATAAAGCGTTTGATAACGTCTTTTCTGTTTTCGTTTTTATTCCAATCATCCAGTAAGCGTAAATATTTTTGTCCAAAATCAGCTAAACGTGCTAACTCAATTTTACGTTCGCGTTCTCGTTCAATTTTATCTTGGTAATTTGCTGAAAGCACATCGTATTTTTCTTTTGATATTCTTTGTAAAAAAATTTCGTGTTCTGTTTTTTCTATCGCTTCATAAAGCACTGTTTTTTGTTGTTGCACTTCTGCTAACAACGCATTTAAGTCAACTTTATTGGTGTCTGTTTTTAGCTTCGCTCTGTTTATTAAATCAATCGGAAAACCAACTCTTTCGGCAACTTCAAAGGTATAACTACTTCCAGGTTCGCCAACCGATAAAATGTATTTGGGATCAAGTGTTTCTAAATCAAACAACATACTTCCGTTTTTTACACCATCTAATTTATTGGCTAATAATTTTACATTCGAATAATGTGTAGTTATAATTCCAAATGTTTTAGATTTTACAATTTCTTCTAAAACAACTTCTGCCATAGCCCCTCCAAGGTCAGGATCGGTGCCGCTTCCAAACTCATCCATTAAAACTAAGGTATGACTATTGACGGTTTCTAAAATAGAAATCATTTTTTTTAATCGCGCACTGTAAGTACTTAATTCGTGTTCAATACTTTGGGTATCGCCAATGTCAATTAAAATATGTTTAAAAAAACTCATCACCGAGTTTGGCGCAACAGAAACTAATAAGCCGCATTGTAACATGGTTTGTAATAGACCTATTGTTTTAAGTGTTACTGATTTCCCTCCAGCATTTGGGCCAGAAATTACCAATAAATGCTCGTCTTTATGTAAATGAACTGTTAACGGAATCGTTGGTTTTTTATGTTCTTTATTTTGAAGAAATAAAATAGGGTGGTATGCTTTTTCTAATTTTAATTCGGGTTCAATACTAATGGTTGGTAAGCAGGCATTTATTTTTTGTGCATATAACGCTTTCGCTCTTAAAACATCCACTTCAATTAATAAAAAATAAAACTGATTTAATTGCGGCGAATAAACACGCAATTTATTTGTTAATTCCCTTAATATTTTATTTATTTCTCGGCGCTCATCAATTTCTAATTCGGCAACATCATTATTAATATTTACTAAGGCAGTTGGTTCAATAAAAATGGTTTTTCCTGTTTCACTTTTACTATGCACAAAACCTGTTACTTCACCTTTATTTTCAGCTAAAACGGCAAGTGTACGTCTTCCATTAAAATAGCTTTCTTCGTTCTCTCTTAAGAAACCTAATTTTTTTAATTCGTTGGCATATCTGTTAAATTTAATATCACTTTCTTTTCTTTTTTCGCGAAGATCATTTCTTATTTTTTGTAATTCTTTTGATGCATTATCTTTTACGTTCATTTCAAAATCGATGATGGCATCTATTTCTTTTGTTATGAATTTATTATCATCAATTCCTGAAACGAGTTCAGTTAAAAAAGGTAAATTGGTTTTGTTTGTTTTAAAAAATCGAATGAGTGTATTTGCAATTTCGGTTGATTGTTTTAATAGGAAAAATTGTTCTTCAACAAGCATACTTCCTTCTAATGATAAGAGTGTAACTTCTTTTTTAAAATCTTCAAATTGTAAACTTGGAAAAAAACTATTGTTCGAAATAATGGTATTTAATTCAGCAACACGATTTAGTTCAATTATTAAATCTTCGGTATTTGGAATTACAGAAATTTGCAAGGCTTTTTGCTTAGCTTTATCACTATGAGCAAATAAACTTATCTCATTTTTTATTTTATGAAAATCTAACAAGTTTAGAGCTTCATTGTCAATTACGGTCATTATTTAGAATTAAAATATTTAGTTAAAAAAAGCAATATAAAGTTTTGCAAACTGAAAAATTACTTTATTTTTGATAGGCATAAAATTAAACAATAAAACAAAAGCCAATACTAAAGGTTTAAAAAAGAAAAAATGAAAAACGCTATTATTACTAAGTTAGAAGAAATGCTCGGCTCAGCCGACATTAGTGCTGTTGCTCACCAAATGCGCACTCTGCAGAAAGAGTATCAAACATTATGGACTTCAGAATTTGAAACTGCTAAACAAGAATTTGTTGACGGAGGAGGAAAAGCAAAAGAATTTGAATATGCCAAACACCCCGATGATGTCACAATTTCTAAATTATTTGACAAAATTGAAGCCAAGAAAAAAGAAGAAGATGGTAAAATTGCTGTTGAACAAGGTAAAAACTTAGCAATTCGTAAAGAAATAGTTGCAAAAATTAATGATTTGAGTCAGGTTAGCGACAATATTGGAGCTGCCATTAAAAAATTAGTTGAGTTACAAAAGCAATGGAAAGAAACAGGAGCTGTTTCAACACATAAATACAAAGAGATTCAAGCAGATTATAGTAAGGCCATTGAGGAATTTAATTATAAATTAAGTTTATCAAAACAATTGCAAGAGCATGATTTAAAACGTAATTACGAATTAAAAACTGAATTGCTTGAAAAAATAAAAGGAATTAAAAACCAAACAAATATTAAAGAAGCTGAACGCTTAATTAAAATTTACCGTAACGATTGGGAAGATATTGGGCCTGTGCCAAATGATAAATGGGATGAATTAAAAGGAGCCTATCGTTTAGCAATTGATGAGGCTTATTCAACTTTAAAGGCTCATTACAATAGTGTTGAAGAAGAAAAAGATGCAAACCTAGAAAAGAAAAATTCGCTGTTAGAAAAAATAAAAGAAATTATTGCAAAAGCAGAAACGGCAAACGGACAAGCTTGGAATAATTTAACAACTGAATTAACAGCTATTCAAGCTGAATGGAAAATTATTGGCAGAGCAAATGCAAAAGAAAACGATAAAGCGTGGTCAGAATTTAGAGCTTTATGTGATACTTTTTTTGAAAAAAAGAAAGCGTTTTTTAATGTGATGCACGAAAAACTTGGAGGCATTAAAGTTCAAAAACAAGAATTAATTGCAAAAGTAAATGCTGTAAAAGATAGTACAGATTGGCAAAAGACAGGTTTAGTGATTATTAAAATTCAGGATGCGTGGAAAAAAATTCCGCATGCTGGTGGCGATGAAACTAAATTATTTAATAGTTTCCGTACTGCTTGCAATCATTTTTTTG
>JAYVIS010000060.1:0-5810 GCA_043769975.1 Bacteroidota bacterium | reverse complement strand
TATTTAAAGAAGGAAACGATTTTTACAATACACCTAAAGAAAAAGAATTTATTGATAGAGCTTATAAAATCTGCAAAAACGATTCTATTGATTATAGCGTTATGGAAAAGGCAAAAAATGTGTATGTTCGTTCGTCTATTATCGGTTGGAGTGATTTAGGAACTTATGGCTCGTTATATAATCATATTAAACATGATAAAGGAAACAATGCACTTGTTGGAAAAAACATCATTCAATACGACTGTAAAGGCTGTATCGTAAATGTTCCCAAAGATAAATTAGTAGTCATGCAAGGCTTAGAAGATTATATAGTTGTAGAATCAGATGGCGTTTTAATGATTTGTAAAAAAGAAAACGAACAACAAATTCGAAACTTTGTAAACGATGTTAAGGTTCAAAAAGGCGATAAATTTGTTTAATCCATTTCAATAATAATAAACTCATGAACTGTACTTGGCCACAAAATGATGATCAAATGTTGGTTTACCACGATACAGAATGGGGAACTCCAGTTTATGACGATAAAAAACATTTTGAGTTTTTAGTTTTAGATTGTTTTCAAGCCGGTTTAAGTTGGAAAACTATTTTACATCGCCGAGCACATTTTAAAAAAGCATTTGCCAACTTTGATGTGAAAAAAGTAGCTAAATTTGATGATGAAAAAGCCTTAGAATTAATGCAAAACGAAGGCATCATTCGTAATAAATTAAAAATTACAGGAACAATAAAAAACGCAAAAGCATTTATCGAAATTCAAAAAGAATTTGGGTCATTTAATAGCTTTATTTGGCAATTTGTAAATAACAAACCTATTATAAATAAACATAAACATTCATCGCAAATACCACCAAATAGTGTTGAATCAGACGCTATGAGTATCGCCTTAAAAAAAAGAGGTTTTACTTTTGTTGGTTCAACCATTTGTTATGCCTACATGCAAGCTGCAGGTATGGTTAATGACCATTTAATAACCTGCAATCGATATAAAGAAGTTCAAAAGAAATAATTGTTAAATTTAGTTCCAAATTCATTTATGCAAACTCCTTCAGTATCTAAAAATCTTAACAAATTAATAATTGTAGCCGCTTTAGGCTATTTTGTTGATATCTATGATTTGTTACTTTTTGGTGTTGAAAGAACTGATAGTTTAAATACAATTTTACCAATCCAGTTTCCAAATATTTCTGAAGCTTCATTAAAAATATTAAATGCAACCTACGGAAAACTACTTCTAAATTGGCAAATGTTTGGAATGTTAATCGGAGGAATTTTCTGGGGAATTTTAGGTGATAAAAAAGGACGTTTATCCGTATTATTTGGTTCTATTTTAGTATACTCTATTGCCAATATCTTAAACGGAATGGTAGAAAGTACAGATTCTTATATGGTATTACGGTTTATTTCAGGGTTTGGTTTAGCAGGAGAACTAGGTGCAGGTATTACATTAGTTAGCGAAAGTATGAGTAAAGAAAAACGAGGCTACGGTACTATGATAGTTGCTACAGTTGGTGTTTTTGGAGCAGTAGTTGCTGGTTTTATGGGTGATGTTATTACAAATTGGCGTTATTCTTTTTATTTAGGCGGTGCAATGGGCTTAGCACTTTTAATATTGCGAATTGGCGTTTTCGAATCAGGTATGTTTCATTCAATTAAAGCTGACGTAAAAGTAAAAAAAGGAAATTTCCTTCAATTGTTTTCAAGTAAAAAAAACATCATAAAATATTTATCCATTATTTTTGTAACAGTTCCTGTTTGGTATGTAATGGGAACACTTGTTTTATTTTCGCCCGAACTCAGCGAAAAATTAGGATTAGCACCTAAAGCAATTTCTGCCGGAAGAGCTATTATGTGCGCTTATGCGGGCATTACAGTTGGCGACATCGTATCTGGTTTGATTAGTCAATTATTAAAATCAAGAAAAAAAACATTTACTATTTTTCTCTCATTAACAGTTATCGGTACTATTTTATATTTTACGTTTGGAGGAAGTTCACCATTTATATTTTATTCAATAGTAGGTTTTATTGGATTTGCTACAGGTTATTGGGCTGTTTTTATAAGTACAGCTTCCGAATTATTTGGAACCAATATTCGTGCAACGGCAACTACAACAGCGCCTAATTTTGTTAGAGGTTCTACTATTTTTATTTCTTTGTTGCTTGATTCTATCATATCCATTTTTTGCGTCGACAAATTACAAGCAACTATTATTACAGGTTGTATTATAATTAGTTTAGGTTTTATAGCACTTTATTTTTTAGAAGAAACCTTTAATAAAGATTTAAATTATGTGGAAGAATAAACCAACCGTTGTTATTGGAGCATCTCCAAATACCGACAGATACAGTTATAAGGCAACAATGAGCCTTCAAAGTCACAAGCATACTGTTTATCCAATCGGTATAAAGAAAGGTATTATTAATGGCTTAACAATTATTAATGATAAACCGTTAATCGAAAACATTGACACCATAACTCTTTATATTAGCCCTGATAATCAACCAGAATGGTATGATTACATGTTGTCGTTAAAACCGAAGCGAATCATATTTAATCCAGGTACAGAAAACACTGAATTAATAAAACTAGCAAATGACAATGGCATTGAAACAGAAATAGCTTGCACCTTAGTTTTATTATCAATTAATCAATATTAAAATGATCACACTTAACACTAAAACATTTAAAGAGTTAACCACAACGGAACTTTACCAATTACTTAAACTTAGAGCTGAAGTATTTGTGGTAGAGCAAAACTGCGCTTATTTGGATATTGATAATTACGACTTGGGAGCTTTACATGTTTTAGGATCAAAAAATAATGAAATAGTAGCTTATGCTCGTTTATTACCACAAGGCTATTATCATAAAGAAGCTGGTATTGGAAGAGTTGTTACTGGATCAAAAGTGAGAACATTGGGCTACGGAAAATTATTAATGGAATATGCAATTACAGAAGCATTATCTCAGTTTAAAACAACCGAAATCGTAATTTCTGCTCAATTATATTTAGAGAAATTTTATACTAATCTTGGTTTTAAAACAGAAGGTGAAACCTATTTAGAAGATGATATTCCACATATAAAAATGAGGTATATAGCATTAAACTAAAACAAAAAAAATCCTGATAATTACTATCAGGATTTTTTTTACAAATAATTTATTTTATTTTTCTGATTAGAAACGTTCTATTTGAGAAAAGAAAAAGTTAGCTTCGATATTAGCATTTTCATCGCTATCAGAACCATGAACTGCATTAGCAGCAATTGATTTAGCAAATAATTTACGAATAGTTCCTTCATCAGCTTTAGTTGGATCAGTTGCTCCAATTAAAGTGCGGTATTCAGCAACTGCATTATCTTTTTGTAAAATTGCAGCAACTATTGGTCCACCGCTCATATAACTTACTAATTCACCATAAAAAGGACGTTCTTTATGAACTTCATAAAATTTACCTGCTGTTTCAGCACTTAATTTCATATATTTCATAGCTACTATTTTAAAACCAGATTGGTTAATTTTAGCTAAAATTGGTCCGATATTATTAGCCTCAACACCATCGGGCTTAATCATTGTAAATGTAATATTTCCTGCCATCATATTTTTTTTAGGGTGCAAAGATACAATTTTTGTCTTTAAATCAAATTCTATTTTTAAATACATTGTATATTCTATAAATGGGCGTTTCCCTTCGGGTCGGGCTTTTCGTTGCAATCTTTTTGTTCGTGCCTCACAAAAAGGATTTTCACTACAATCCCTAACGCTAACTAACAACCAATTAAAATATTACTTTTGTGTACTAAATAACAATTATGCAAAAAGACTCATTTCCGAAATTTAAAGCTTTACTAAAAAAATCAAATAACATTGTTATTGTTACCCATTACAACCCTGATGGTGATGCAATGGGTTCTTCTTTAGCATTATATAATTATTTAATTAAAATCGAAAAAAATGTAACGGTCATAACTCCAAATGATTATCCGGAATTTTTACAATGGTTACCTGGAAATAAAAAAGTAATTCAATTTAGTAACCAACAAAAAAAAGCAGCAGTACTAATTCAAAAAAGTGATTTGATATTTACTCTAGATTTTAATAATTATTCGAGATTAGAAGGTTTGGGAGAATTATTAAAAAACTCTACTGCAAAAAAAGTAATTATTGATCATCATCAACAACCAGATGATTATGCCACTTTGTACTTTCACGATGTGAAAGCTTGTTCCACTTGTGAATTGGTTCATGAATTTATTTGTGGTTTAGGTGGCAAAAAACTAATTGATAAAGACATTGCTGCATGTTTGTATACAGGTATTATGACAGATACAGGTTCTTTCCGTTTTGATAGTGTAACACCAAAAACACATTTAATTTTATCCGATCTATTATCAACTGGTTTAAAACCAAGTGACATTCATACGTCTATTTACGATACTTACAGCGAAAGCAGAGTGAAATTATTAGGTTATTGCTTAACCGAAAAAATGGTGGTTTTGCCCGAATATCAAACAGCTTATATTACCTTAACAGAAAAAGAATTACAAAAATTTGATCATCAAAAAGGTGATACTGAGGGTATAGTAAATTATCCATTTTCAATAAAAGGTATTAAGTTTTGTGCGTTTTTTAGCGAAGGCGAAGGAAAAATAAAGATTTCTTTCCGTAGTAAAGGAAAGTTTGATGTAAACCAATTTGCGAGAAAATACTTCAATGGCGGTGGACATATTAACGCAGCTGGAGGCCGTGGAAACGAGTACGATTTACAAAAAACTGTTAAAGCGTTTTTAGACATACTGCCATTATATAAAAAAGACATTCTGAAAAAATAATACATTTAGAATATTCTAAATTTTGTTAAACTATTACGTTTTATCTTTCATTAACAATTCAATTAAATTGTTTTATTGAGATTTGATTTAAAAAAAATCATGTCTAAATATATTTTACCTTTTGCGTTTTTAGGAGTTTTTAATTTAAATGCCCAACAAAACAATACTAACCTTTTAGCATTAGGCAACCAATCCAACAACATGTTGTTTGCCAATAATAGCAATGCTAATTCAATTTCAAACAACAGAGTTAGTATATCACAGGTAAATTATGACCAACAGATTATGCAAAATCAGTCAGAAAACGCCAATCCACTACAAAACCTTTCAAACTTAAATAGCACTAAGAGTAATGAAAACAAAACTCAGACTTATAATGATTCAAAAAAATCAAATGAAAAGATAGATTTAACTATTTCTTTAAAAAAATCTGTATCTATTTCAAAGAAATCCAGTTATAAAAAATCAAAGACCTATTATAACAAATGGAATAAATTAAAAAGAAAAACATTTGGTAAATTGGCATCGAATAAAAAAACAAAATTTAGAGTGGATTTATGTTTCAATTGGATTTAAATACGCTAAAAAATTTACCTTTATAAAAAAATAGACATGACTAAATACCTTATCATAATTGTATCCATTTTATCTATTACTTTTTCATCTTGCAAAGAATTTGAAGAAATACAAGTAATAGATGTTGATAGTTTTCATGTGAATAAACTTACCGCAGAAGGAATTGAAGCAGAAATAAATTTAAAAATTAAGAATCCAAATACTTATGGATTTTCTATATATCCATCAGAATTTGATATTTCTTTTAGCGGGATGCGATTAGGTAAGGCCAAACTTCATAAACGAGTTCATATTGGAGCAAATTGCGAAAGATTATATACGTTTAAATTGAAATCTAAATTATCGGATTTAAATCCACTAGATATGATACGATTATTAAACTCAGATAACCTCGGGAAAATT
>JAYVIS010000059.1:0-6989 GCA_043769975.1 Bacteroidota bacterium | reverse complement strand
AAAAAACAATCGACTAAAAAAAGTTGTGTTTAAGCAAGTTGATCAAACATTCGAATATTAATAATTTGGGAGTTGTCAACTATCAGGCTTATTATAATTTTTAGGGCTTTGCCTTTGGCCAGGCTTTTCGCTGCAATCTTTTATTTTATTTTAATGATGAGGGCGTTTCCCTGTGGGTCAGGCTTTTCGCTTCAATCTTTTGCAAGAGACAGGCAAAAGGATTTTCACTTCTATCCTTAACGCAATTTTATATTTTATTTTATGGTTTAGGGCGTTACCCTGCGGGTCAGGCTTTCCGTTGCAATCTTTTTTCGTGCCTCAAAAAGGATTTTCACTACAATCCTTAACGCAAAAATTAAAACATCATAAGGTTTTGAATAATTTGCCTTCAAAAGTATTTTAAAAATAATTTGCGCGTTACCTTGCGTATCAGGCTTTCTGCTGCAATCTTTTGCAATAGACAGGCAAAAAGATTTCCACTATAATCCTTATCGCAAATTAAAACAGAATTAAAATTCCTTATACATGATATAATTAGGATTGGAATGTGTTTTAGAAATTTCAAAAAATGTATTGTCCTTAATTTTGAAATTATTTTTAGAATAAAATTGAATTGATCTTTCATTTTCTGTCCAAACGTAAAGCCAAATACCAAATTGATGATTTTCGATAGCTAACTTTTCATTAAAATCAAATAAGACTTTACCAATTGTTAATCCATAAAAAGATTTTAAAATATAAATACGGTCTAATTTAGCAACTGCTTTATTTTCAATTTTTGGATATATCTTATTAAATTGAATATTAGAAAAACCAGCTAATACCTTATTGTAATAAACTAGGTAATAATTATTTTCAGAATTTTGTAATTCCTTTATAAATGTATCAACGTTATAATTATGTTTCACATAATTACTAATATTTAACTCACTAGCTGAGTGTCCGTGAGATTCTATAAAGGTTTTACCAGCAATTTCAGATATCAATTCGACATCTTTTAAAGTTGCTTTCCGTATTTCGATCATTAACTAAAATTAAGAAAAACAAGCTTATAATAACCAATATTAATATAAAAAAAAGAAAGCTAAATAGTATATTTACTTTTTATATTATTTCATTATTTAAAATAAGATATTGTGTTTAAGTTTATAGGAGCAGTGCTTGGATTTTTCTTTTTAGGCAGAAATTTTTTCGGTGCGATGATTGGTTTTTTTATTGGAACCGTAATTGATAATTTTACGGTTATTAAAAAACAAATTACATCTAATGGTGGCAATGCCGAAGATGTATTTAAATATTACCAACAACGAGCCGGCCGTTCTCATGGAGATTTTGCAACCATGCTGATAGCTCTTTCGGCTTCAGTAATGCGTGCCGATGGTAAAGTATTAAAAGTGGAATTAGATTATGTAAAATCATTTTTTGCACAACAATTTGGACCTCAGTTTTCGAGCGCACATTTACAAACTTTAAAACATTTTGTGAATGGCGGAGAAATTCCTTTAGATCAAATTTGTAATGATATTAAAATGCGCACGCAAGTTGAAGTACGTATCCAACTATTGCATTATTTATTTGGAATTGCGAAGGCTGATGGTCATGTAGCAGATGTTGAAATTCAATTATTAAATCGTATTGCTCAATTGTTAGATATTCCAAAAGTAGATTCTGAAAGTGTAAAAAACATGTTTTACCGTGATGTAAATTCTGACTATAAAGTATTAGGTATTGAAAGTTCAGCTACTGAAGAAGAAATTAAGAAAGCTTATCGTCAAATGGCCATTCGCTATCATCCTGATAAAGTAGCGCAATTAGGTGAAGAATATCAAAAAGGAGCGAAAGAGAAATTTCAAAAAATACAAGAAGCTTACGAAGGAATAAAAAAACAAAGAGGGATGAATTAAACCATTCTCCCTCCTATTCTTTCTAAAATTACTTCACAATCAATAAGTCTGTTGTTGCAATAATATCAATGATTGCATTTCTTAAAACCTCTAAATCATTTATAGTATTATAGGCATTTAGCGTAATACGCATATAAAAATTACCATTCAATTGAGTGATCGGAATTTCAACATGGTATTTATTAAAAAGTAATTCTTTTAATTCTAATGGCTTTATGGTGTTAATTGGAATACTACACATTTGCCCTAAGAATTCGGATGTAATTGGACAAATAGGTTTAGAATTTACTAATTCACAAAACTTAGGATAATATTCTAAAATCAATTGCTTACAAACATTCGTTTTCTGTTTCCAATTATTCTCTTCTAAAAATTGGAGAGCTTTTGGTAAAGTTAAAAAGGCAGAAATATCTCTTGTTCCTTGATATTCATTTTCATCCAAAAATTGACTGTGGCTAGGTGTATCGCTTTCGTAACCCCAACTTATCACTAATGGTTCAAGCGTTTTTTGTTTATCTTTTTTCACGTACAAAAATGAACTTCCTTTAGGCGTTAATAACCATTTATGCGTTGTGCCAGTAAAATAATCAGGATTCATTTCCATTATATTTAAATCGATATGTCCTGGCGTGTGTGCACCATCAATAATTGTGATTAAACCAAGTTCACGAGCTTTGTCACATATTTCTTTAACTGGAAAAACTAAAGCAGTTGCACTTGAAATTTGATTAATGAAAATAACTTTAGTATTTGGAGTATATCCTTTCCAAAATTCTGCTAAAAGTTGTTCTTTAGAAATAATAGGAAAAGAAATTGTGGATTGAACGTATTTTGCTCCAGTTTTTTTACAAAAGAAATGCCAAGTACGATCCATTGCACCATACTCATGATTGGTAGATAAAATCTCGTCACCAGGTTTTAAATCCAAACTTCGCATAATTGTATTTATTGCTACTGTAGGATTTTGTGTAAAAAAGAAATCATCCACATCACAACCAATATATTTAGCTAAAGCAAGCTTAGATGCTTTTAAATAACCAGCGCCTGTTTTTTGAATAAATTGAACAGGTTCTTTTTCTAACTCTAATTGCCATTTTTGATAATCTTCAAAAATTGGTTTTGGACAAGCACCAAAAGAACCATGATTCAAAAAAGTAATCGTCGGATCGAGTAAAAAGTGAGATTTCATAGGCTAAAAGTTTTAAATAGTTGGCGAAAAATCTCTTTTATTAAAAGGTTTTAGATACTAATGATATAATAACAAATAATGTGCCAATAACACAATACCAATGAAATAGAAGGATTATTGAAAATAAAACAAAGTTTTTAAGGAATTGGGATTTTACTAAATAATTTAGAAGATATGCTAATGAAAAATAAAATATCTGAAACTAAGCAACTTAAACTATTTAGATTTTCAAACAGATCAAAAATAAAATTGAATTAAAAAAAATGCGTTTCTTCATGTAACAAATAAATAGAGTACAATTAGTTTTGGAATACTTAAATCAAATACAAACTAAACCACTAAAGGTCTTAAATTTCGAAAACTATTATAATAGTCAATCCGAAATTAGTGATTTAAAATCGAAGGTAGATAATAATGAAATTTCATCACTCATTATTTCAGGGGATAGTGGCAGTGGCATTACACATATAATCAATGCAATATGTAACACTCAACTTCAACAAAACAAAAGAGTCATGTACATTACCACTCAATGGTTATTATACATTTATAAGTTGCTAATTACAGAATCTGAAAAAGAACAATTTTATAATTTCATCCTAGCGCATGATTCGGTTGCTATTGATAATATTCAATTTTTACATCGGAAAACGAAAAACCAATCAAATTTTATTTTGAGTCTTATTAAATTAATACAGAATAATCAAAAAACAATCATATTAGGTTGTAGCAATACGAGCAAAGATATTACGAAGTCGAAAAAAATAATGCAAGGCATTAGATTAAACCGAATCGAACTAAATCAATTGAGTGGTTATGATGTTTTTAAAGCACTTAAGCAATTATGTTCGCTAGAGGATCAAATCCCAGAACTATTATTATACGCTATTTCTGGTTATAACGGGATGATTCAGCAGCACATTAATTGTTTGATTTCAGTTAGATTTAACCCTAAACTGAAAGAATTAAAGACGAGTAATTGGTCGGTTGAAGAATTTGAAAAAGAATTTGAATTAAAGAACTATTTTCCAAAACAACAGTTAAGAAAGAGTTTTATTCAAACGCAATTAATGTTTATTCACGAAAAGGAAAAAATAAAATTTAAGATCATTTAATTTTATTCTTGCCTTAAAAACTGTATTGTTCTATCAATAACCAATTTTGAATCCTCTGGTAAAATAACTTCCTCCCAAGGATGTTTTGCACCAAATGTATGATTTGCTTCTTCAATTATAAAAAGTGTTGACAATTCATTGGCTTCGTTTAAAAGATAAGCATCTTTTAAAGTTACTGCTTCATCATTAGTACCATGTATGATTAAAAACGGCACATTTAATTTTTCAGCCGCTTTTACAACATCTAATCGTTCTTTATTTGCTATAATAGTGTCATAAAACTGCACATTTAAAGGCATTTGTTGTTTGGTTCTTCCATTATACGTATGGACTACTCCACTTTCTTTCCAGGTTTCAATAGTTTTCGAACTATTCCTACTCACAATGTCAGCAACAGCGGCCCAAGTAACTATTTTTTTAATACGTGTATCTTCTGAAGTTTTAATAATACTAATCGCTCCGCCTCTGCTATGGCCAATTAAATAAACCTGCTCGGAATCAATTTCATTTTTTAGTTGTTCATCAGTTAATAATGCGTTTAAAACAGATTCTAAATCATTTAATTCAAATATATAATTATTATTTCCAAAAGCCTCTAAATCATCAAAATCTAAAGGCTTTTCCAAAGTAGTTCCATTATGAGAAAAATTAAATTTAGCAAAAACAAAATCCTTTTCAGCAAAATAGTTAGCAACAGCGTTAAAATGTCCCCAATCTTTAAACCCTTTAAAGCCATGAGCAAATAGAATTAATGGTTTTTTATACTCCCCTGCTACATAAGTAATATCAACAGCAATGGGTTTTTGTTGGCTTCCTGTTAGTATTAAATTATAGATTGTTGTCATAGTTCATTATTGTTATTTAAAAGTAAGGATTATAAAAATATAAAAACATTAAGAATAATCATAATTGTTTAATATTACCAATACCAACTTCATCAACATAATAAACGAAATTGTTATTATAAAGGAAACCTTTTTTTAATAAATTAATTTTAATGATTGAAACACTTTAAGTTTACCACTTATTTATATATTTGTTTGAAGAATAAAATAAAACAGAGTTTATAAATCAAATACAATATAAAATTAAAAAGCCTGTAAATGAAACTTATTAAAAAAATTCTGATTGCAGAAGATGAATTATTAATTGGTTTAGCATTAAAAATGCAATTAGAAAAATTGGGTTTTGAAGTAGCTAATATAACAGAGGCTAATGAAGCTTTTAATGTTGCTATTGAAATACAGCCAGATATTATTATAATGGATGTGTACTTAAAAAATAAAACTACAGGAATTGACACCGCAAAAAGACTTCGTGAAATTGGAAATGAAACACCAATTATTTTCACAACAGGAAACTCACTTAATGAAACACTCCTTCAAATAAACGAAATAAGTAATTCGAAAGCTCTTAGTAACCCAGTAGAATTTGATGTTTTGGTAGATCTAATTTTAAATTTCAAAAAAAACATATAAATTAAATAACATGAAATATTTAATTGGATTTTTGTTTTTTTTAATTTATTTAAATTGTAGTTCTCAGGAAAATATTGACATGGAAATTATTGATAGTTGTAATTTTTATATAAACAAAGGACAGCAAGGTAAGGCCATAAAAATATTGACAAAACTTGAAAAAACATTTACTCTAAAAAAAAATTACAAAGACCAATTTAAAACATATCATTTACTTGGTAAAGCAATGTATGATTTAGGAGATCGTAATCAAGCATCTATATTTTATGAAAAAGGGTTGGAATTAGCAAAAAGAATAAATGATAGTTTAATTATTGCAGACTTTTATATGTATTTGGCAGGAGTAAACATTCATGGTAATGGTAAATTAGGATTGCATCAATTAAATCTAGCTGAAGATATATATTTCAAGCTGCATAACAAACAAAGGCTTTCCTTAATTAAATATAAAAAAGGAGTTCATTATTGTTTTGGTAGTGTTATTGATTCAGTTAATTACTATTTTAATCAGGTAATTGATGAAGCAAAAAAAACGGAGAACGATAGCATGTTACTTTCGATTTACATGAATCTTGGGGTTCTAAAAGGTCAAAAAGGAGATATGGAAAGTTTTCGCAATTATACTCTAAAATCTATATTATTAGCTAAAAAAATTAATGACCGTAGAAATTTGTCTTTAAATTACGCTAACTATTCATGGTATTCATGCGGACGAAAACAATATGATAGTGGGCTCTATTACTGTAATTTGGCTATTAAATTGGCAAATGAAGTAAATTATATCAGACCAAAGATAGTAGCTTATGAAAACATCATTGATATTTATAAAAGACAAAAAGATTTTAAATCTGCCTTTGAATCAATGGAACGCTATAAAGTATTAAGTGATTCATTTAGAAATGCTGACAAAGACATCGCGTCTTTAACATTACAAATGAACGGTGAATTCAAAGACAAAGAAAATCAAATTAAGATCGATAATTTAATTAAAGAAAAAGAAGCTTCCGAAAAAATGGTTAAACAACGAATGATTATTATCACTGTAAGTTTAATTATGCTAATATTTTTAATCGCTTCTTTTATATTATATAACAGATTCAAAGTAATACAAAAACAGAAAAATATAATTGACAATCAAAAACATGTGCTTGAAAATAAAAATGAAATTATAGAAGAAAAACAAAAAGAAATTATTGACAGTATTAATTATGCAAAACGAATTCAAAATGCCCTACTAACATCTGACACCTATTTAAGTAAATATTTACCGAGTCATTTTGTGTTACATAAACCTAAAGATATT
>JAYVIS010000058.1:0-11198 GCA_043769975.1 Bacteroidota bacterium | reverse complement strand
GTGCTATTGTTTTTGCAGGTGCTTTAGCGGGCTTAGTGCCAGCAATTAAAGCGGCTAAAGTGGAACCCATAACTGCACTAAAAGAAGATTAAATGATATTTGAGCGAGATAATTGGCAGGAAATATTTGCAACCATTCGTAAAAATAAATTACGGACTTTCTTAACCATGCTTGGTGTTTTTTGGGGAATATTTATGTTGGTTATTATGTTAGGTTCTGGCAATGGTTTGCGAAATGGTATTATGAAAGACTTTGGTGGCACTGCAACCAATAGTTTTTATATATGGGCTCAAACAACTACAAAGGCTTATATGGGCATGAAGCCTGGTAGAAATTTTAATTATAATTTAGAAGATTTAGAAGCTCTAAAACAAATTCCAGAACTCGAAGTGGTTTCACCAATGAATCAACTTGGTGGTTATGAAGGTGCAAACAATGTAGTGCGTGGATTAAAATCGGTTGCTGCCGAAATTCAAGGAAATTTACCTAATACAACCGAAATTGCCCAAGTAAAAATTGCTCAAGGTCGTTTCATAAATAATAATGATGTTATCGAAAAACGAAAAATTTGTGTGATTGGTCCGCGTATTGCCGAAACGTTATATAAAAAAAACGAACCAATTATTGGAACTTACATCAGAGTAAATGGTGTCTATTTTAAAGTGATAGGTGTAACAACCATTGCTGCTGGTGGTGATGAAGGAAGACAACAAGCGCAACGCGTAAATGTGCCGTTTAGCACATTTCAAAATGCCTTCAATTTTGGAGATATTGTTGGTTGGTTTGCAATTAAATCAAAAGAAAATAGTTCTGCCGAAATTTCAGAAAAAAAGGTAATGGAAATATTAAAGGCTCGCCATAAAATTGCACCTGATGATTTAAAAGCAATTGGACATTTTAATTTAGAAGTGGAATACAATAAATTAAAGGGTTTATTTATTGGTATTCAAGCATTAATTTGGTTTGTTGGTATTGGAACTCTGTTAGCTGGCGTGATTGGCATTAGCAATATTATGCTCATTGTGGTAAAAGAACGCACAAAAGAAATTGGTGTAAAAAGAGCGCTTGGTGCCGTGCCTTCTCAAATTATTGGACAAATTGTAATTGAGTCCGTTTTTCTAACTTCCATTGCTGGATATTTTGGTTTAATATCTGGTATTTTTTTATTGGAAGGACTAAACTCTGCTATAGGTAATTCGGGCGAAATGTTTACGAATCCAACAGTCGATATTAATGTGGCATTAATAGCTTTAAGTATATTAATTGTAAGTGGAGCAATTGCTGGATTAATCCCTGCAAGTAAAGCAATTGCGATTAAACCTGTTGAAGCCTTAAGAAGTGAATAAAAATAAAAAACATAATTTAGATAGTTAAAATAAAAACACAAATCATCACTATGAAAAAAATAATAAAAATAACGTTACTTGTAGCCTTTGTCGGACTTGTATTTTGGACATTTTATTTTCTATATGCTAAATCTCAAAAACTACCTGAAACTTTTGAAACCACAACAGCTTTTGATACCGTTATCGTAAAAAAAACAGTGGCAACTGGTTCAGTAAGTCCTCGTAAGGAAGTTAATATGAAATCGCAAGTAAGTGGAATTATTGAAAAATTATATATTGTGGCAGGTCAACAGGTGAAACAAGGCGATGTAATTGCTAAAATAAAAATAATTCCTAACATGCTAAATTTGGCAAGTGCTGAAAACAGAGTAAATACAGCACAAATTAATGTTGACAATACAAAATTAGAATACGATAGAAATAAGCAGTTATTTGAACAAAGTATTATTTCAAAATCCGATTTTCAAGTTTTTGAATTGAGATTAAAAACAACGCATGAAGAATTAAATGCTTCAAAAAATCAGTTGCAAATTATTCAAGAAGGGGTTTCAAAATCTTCTGGTTCAACTTCTAATACCTTAGTTAAATCAACTATTACAGGCATGGTGTTAGATATTCCTGTAAAAGAAGGAGGACAAGTAATTGAAAGCAACACATTTAATGAAGGCACGACTATTGCAAATATTGCCAATATGGGAGAAATGATTTTTGATGGAAAATTAGACGAAAGTGAGGTTGGAAAAGTGCAAGAAGGAATGGATATTGTTTTAACCATTGGTGCAATTGATAAAGAAAAATTTAATGCAAAGTTAGAATACATTTCTCCAAAAGGTGTTACTGAAAATGGCGCTATTCAATTTACAATAAAGGCAACAATTGCAAAAGAAAACAGTTCTTTTTTAAGAGCCGGTTACAGTGCTAATGCCGACATTATTTTACAAAAAAAAGAAAACGTTTTAGCAATTTCGGAAAGCGTGCTTCAATTTGAAAAAGAAAAACCATACGTTGAAGTAGAAACAACTCCTCAAAAATTTGAAAAACGTTTTATAAAAACGGGATTATCTGATGGAATAAATATTGAAGTGTTGGATGGATTGAAAAAAACAGATAAAATTAAATTGCCAAAGCTGGCTGTTATTGAAGGGTAAAAAAATCCTGTAGTTTATATTTAAAATTTTTCTAAATCACGATTGGTTAACTTGCAATTAATCCATTCGCCATCTAAGGTTGAATCGTATTTTTTGTAAAAATTAATGGCAGTTTTATTCCAATCTAAAACTTGCCATTCCATCCGGCGCACTTTTGTTTCTTTAGCTACCTCTATTATTTTATTGAATAATAATTTACCTATTCCGTTTCCACGTTGGCTTTCGGTTACAATAATATCTTCTAAAAACAAACACTTACCTTTCCAAGTACTGTATTTATAATAGTAAAGAGCAATTCCAACAATGGTATTATTATTTTCTGCGACATAAAAATCAAAAATGTGATCAGCTCCAAAACCCCAATTAGTCATTTCTTCAATGGTTACTTCAACTTCCTTTGGTGCGTTTTCGTAGGCCGCTAATTCTTTAACTAAGTTTAATGTGTTCTCAATGTCACTTGGTAAACCTTTTCTTATTATTGTGCTCATTCTATTTTGAATATAATTCTTTTAATACAACTTTTTGTAAAATTCGTTTTATCATTAACTCTGCTAATATATGTTGTAAAGGCGTGTCAGGGTTTTTGAAACAAGCTTGTTTAATTTGCAATTCGGGGATATCAATGCGATATAATAAATTTTTTAAAGCATCCGATAATTCTAATTTTAAAATGGAATGGTAAAAGTCATCTTTTAATTTATTTAAATTATTTGATGTAATGATTGGCATATAATCCAAAACACCTGACATTTCAAAGTCTTTGTGAGTTTGAATTTTAAATTTTTCAAACAAACTTGGTTTTTCTAAACTCGTTAAATCAATTTCCATTTTTTAAAAGTAAACGTTCTACAGGTTTTTTATTTACAATATGCGATTCAATAATTTCTTTAACATCATCCAGTTTTACACCAACATAAAAAATGCCTTCTGGGTAAATAGCAATGGTCGGCCCAAAATTACAAATACCTAAACAACCTGCTTTTTGTGCTCTGATTTTCAAGGGTAATTTCAAGGCATTGAGTTGTGTTTTAAATTCGGCAACTAAACTTAGCCCATGGTTGTCGCCACAACTCATTTTTTCGCCTGAGGGCCGTTGATTATTGCAAACAAAAATATGGATATCAAAAACAGGATTCATTTTATTATTGGTAATTTTAAACAATATGCTTTATTAATTGTAAAGATAATATAAGAACGGTAAGCTATGGCAAAAATTTTAATTACAGGAGGAACAGGTTTGATTGGGAATGCGTTATGCAAAAAACTAATTGAAAACGGACATCAGGTTTCTGTTTTAACGCGTACACTTATTAAGAGCAATACAATAAACTATTTTTTATGGGATGTTGATAAATCAATCATAGATGAAAAAGCCTTTGATGGGGTTGAGCACATCATTCATTTGGCAGGATGTGGCATTGCGGATAAGAAATGGTCAACAGAAAGAAAAAAAGAAATTTTAGATTCTCGTGTTAATTCTTCCAAACTTATTTTATCTGTTTTACAAAAACAAAAAATTAAATTGAAATCTTTTGTTGGCGCCAGTGCCATTGGTATTTATGGAATGAACACTTCTGAAAAAATTTATTCTGAAAATGATTTAGGACCTTCTGATTTTTTATCAGAAACGTGTATTGCATGGGAAAATTCTTATGATGATTTCGATACTGTTTCTGAAAGGCAATCTATTGCTCGTATTAGTGTTGTAATTGCTAAAAATGGTGGCGCTTTTAAAAAATTACTTCCAATTTTCAAATTTGGTTTAGGTTCGGGTATTGGAACTGGCAAACAATATATGCCTTGGATTCATATTGATGATTTAGTTTCTGTTTTTTATGAAATCTTATTTAACTCATCTTATCATGGAATCTATAGTGCTGTGTCAACAGAACATGTCACTAATTATTCATTTTCGAAACAATTGGCACAAAGTTTAAAAAAGCCTTTTTTTATGCCACTCATACCAGCTTTTATAATTAAACTGATGTATGGAGAAATGGCAAATGTTATTTTGGAAGGCTCAAGAGTCAGCAACGAAAGATTATTAAAAAAAGGATTTGTTTTTAAATATTCAGAATTAAAAAAGGCCCTGTTAAACTGCTAAAAACCTTTTAATTTTCTGACAATATTTTAATGAAAAAATTGTTATCTTAGCATAAGATTTTTAAATATTAGTTATGTGTGGAATTGTAGGATATATTGGAAAACGTGAAGCTTTCCCTATTATTATTAAAGGATTACAACGTTTAGAATACCGCGGTTATGATAGTGCAGGTGTTGCATTATTAAATCCTGAGCAAAAACTTAACGTTTACAAAAAAAAGGGAAAGGTTTCTGATTTACTCGAATTTTGCACTGGAAAAGATTTATCAGGCACTATTGGAATTGGCCACACGCGTTGGGCAACTCATGGCGAACCTAACGATGTTAACTCACATCCGCATTATTCTCAAAGTAAAGATTTAGTTATTATCCATAACGGAATTATTGAAAATTATGCAGTTATTAAAGAAGGTTTAGAAAAACGTGGACACGTATTTTTATCACAAACAGATACAGAAGTATTAATTCATTTAATTGAAGATATTCGTCAACACGAAGTTGGGATGAAACTTGGACACGCTGTAATGGCTGCATTGCAGCAAGTAAACGGCGCTTATGCAATTGTTATTTTAGACAAAAACGACCCAGACACATTAATAGCTGCAAAAAAAGGTAGCCCAATGGTTATTGGTGTTGGTAATGATGAATATTTTATCGCATCTGATGCTTCACCAATTGTTGAGTATACAAAAAATGTAGTTTATATAGAAGACGAACATGTTGCTATTATTAGAAGAGGCGAGGAATTAAAAATTCGCACCATTCGTGATAAAGAAATTACACCATATGTGCAAGAGTTAGAAATGGAATTAGAAGCTATAGAAAAAGGCGGATACGACCATTTTATGTTAAAAGAAATTTATGAGCAACCACGTTCTATTTTTGATAGTATGCGTGGGCGATTAAATTCATCAACTGGCCATTTAAAAATGGGTGGCATTGAAGAGCATGAAACTAAATTTATAAATGCTAAACGAATTATCATCATTGCCTGTGGTACATCATGGCATGCAGGTATGGTTGCCGAATATTTATTTGAAGAATATGCGCGCATACCAGTTGAAGTAGAATATGCTTCTGAATTTAGATACCGTAATCCAATTATTTATCCTGACGATATTGTAATCGCTATTTCGCAAAGTGGTGAAACAGCTGATACTTTAGCTGCTATTGAATTAGCAAAATCTAGAGGCGCCATTATTTTTGGTGTTTGTAATGTTGTTGGTTCTTCAATTGCAAGAGCAACACATGCAGGTTCTTATACACACGCAGGACCAGAAATTGGAGTTGCATCAACAAAAGCATTTACAGCACAAGTAACGGTTTTAACATTAATGGCATTGCACGTTGCAAAAATAAAAGGAACATTAGCCGAAAGTCGTTACCGCCAATTGTTATATGAAATCGAATCTATTCCTAAAAAAGTAGAAGAAGTTTTAAAATTAAATGATTCAATTAAATTAATCGCTGCTAAATATAAAGATTGCACCAATGCGTTATATTTAGGAAGAGGTTATTCGTTTCCAGTTGCATTAGAAGGCGCATTAAAGTTAAAAGAAATTTCTTACATACATGCTGAAGGTTATCCAGCAGCAGAAATGAAACATGGTCCAATTGCCTTAATTGACGATCAAATGCCAGTTTTTGTAATTGCAACCAAAGGACCTAATTATGAAAAAGTAGTTAGTAATATTCAGGAAGTAAAAGCTCGTAAAGGACAAATCATTGCCGTTGTAACATCTGGTGATACAGAAGTGAAAAAAGTGGCTGATTATGTCATTGAAATTCCTGAAACAGACGAATCATTAGTGCCATTAGTTTCTGTTATACCTTGGCAATTATTATCATACCACATTGCTGTAATGCGTGGTTGTAATGTTGACCAACCTCGTAATTTAGCTAAGAGTGTAACGGTTGAATAAGATATTTGTTTCTTTATAATTTATATTTTTTGCTAGACTTTTATTTCTTTTTTAGTAAGTTTAATCATGCTATTTCAAAGTAGCACCTACCTTATTTAGTTACGTAAATCGAATTACATGAAATATATTCTAATTATTTTATCAATAATTTCCATAACAGCAATGTATGGTCAAGTTGATAAAATAAAGATTAAAAAAGACGAGCCTAACCCCTATTTGTTTAAAAATGACACTTGTGATTATAATGTAATTATTAGTAAAAATATTTTGGATAAAAAGTTAGCTCTACTAAGTATAGATATGGATGATAGTTATGAAAAAGAAATTGCCCTTACTAATTCTTTTTTGTCTATAGTTTCTTTTATTGGGACTACTATAGATATTAATCCCAAATCAATTCAAATGATGTGCTTAAATGTCTGTAAAATAAATGGATTTAAATTAATGTCTGTTGAAGTAAAAAGGCATGAAACAACTAATGCCTCAATTCAAAATAGCGTTGACATTTATTTAAAATATAAAAAATGAAAGCGATAATACATAAAACATACGGGCCACCAGAAGTTGCTAAATTAATGGATGTTGTAATGCCAATTCCAAAAGACAATGAATTACTCATTAAAGTTTATGCATCAACGGTAAATCGAACAGACTCTGGCTTTAGAAGTGCAGAATATTTTATTTCGCGTTTTTGGAGTGGGCTGTTGCGCCCTAAACATCAAACATTAGGTTGTGAGTTTGCTGGTGTTGTTGAAGAGATTGGAAAGACTGTATCTACATTTAAAAAAGGAGATAAAGTTTTTGGGTATAACGACAAAACGTTTGGTGGCCATGGAGAGTTTTTAACGATTGCCGAAAACGATGCAATTACATTTTTGCCTAATAATGTAAACTTTGATGAAGCAGCTCCAATAACGGAAGGAGCTCATTACGCTTTAAATAATATTAGAGCATCAAAAATTGAATCTGGACAAAACGCATTGGTTTATGGATCAACAGGGGCAATCGGTTCTTCTGCCGTTCAACTCTTAAAACATTTTGGTGTAAAAGTTACGGCTGTTTGTAATACAAAAAATGTCGAATTGATTAAATCTCTTGGCGCAGATGTTGTGATTGATTATCAAACACAAAATTTTACTAAGACTGAAACTAAATTTCATTTCATTTTTGATGCAGTTGGAAAAAGTTCATTTGGACAATGCAAACCATTGCTCACCGAAAATGGAATTTATATTTCAACAGAATTAGGAAAAAATGCAGAGAATATATTTTTCGCATTAACAACGCCATTAGTTGGAGGTAAAAAAGTTTTATTTCCGATTCCTACTATTACTAAAGCTGATGTCAACTTCTTAAAAGAACTTGTTGAAAAAGGAGAATACAAACCTGTTATTGACAAATCTTATAAATTAGAACAAATTGTAGAAGCTTACAAATATGCTGAATCTGGGCAAAAAACAGGCAATGTGGTCATAAAAATTGCTGAATAGCAATATTTTAACCTTTTTTATTTAGTATTCCAAAATCGCTTAAAATAAATCGAATTATTTTTGCTAAAATTAAAGTAAAATAAGTTTTGTTACGTCTCACTAATTATGGACGTGACAATTAATTTAAAAATGGCAGAAGAAAAACAGATTTCCATTACCGAAACAATAACACAATTTGGAAAAAAATTGTTTGGTTTTGTGCGTGGAAAAGTGAGAACGAATGAAGATGCTGAAGATATTTTGCAGGATGTTTGGTATCAGTTAAGTAACATAAGCAATATTGATGAATTAGAAAATATGAACGCGTGGCTTTATCAAGTGGCTCGCAATAAAATAACAGACACTTTTCGTAAAAAAAGAACGTCTGCTTTGGAAGATTATTCTTATGAGAGTGAAGATGGAGAATTTAGTTATAAAGACATTTTATTATTAGATGACACAAATAATCCCGACTTAGCTTTTTTTAAAGAATTATTTTGGAAGGAGCTTATGTTAGCTTTGGATGAATTGCCTGAAAAACAAAAAGAAGCGTTTGTATTAAACGAAATAGAAGAATTAACTTTACAACAAATAGCCGATAAAACGGGAGAAAATATCAAAACCATCATTAGTCGTAAGAGTTATGCAGTAAAACATTTGCGAAACAAACTCAATTATTTATATCAAGAACTAAATTATTAATTATGAACACACCAAATCAAAACACCTGGAAAAAGAAATATATGATGTTTATCCCATTTGCAATTATGGCTGCGTTTGCTATAAGTGCTTTAGTAATGGTTTTATGGAATTACTTAATGCCTGATTTATTTAATTTACCAAGCCTTAATTATTGGCAAGCAATGGCCTTATTAGTTTTTTGTAGAATTTTATTTGGCGGCTTCCATTTTAAAAAACCAGAAGGAAGAAAATCACCGTTTGGTAATCCAGAATTTAGAGATAAATTGATTAACATGACGGATGAAGAAAAAACAGCATTTAAAGAGCAATGGAAAAGCCGTTGTAAATAAGTAATTAAATCGTTTACATTTTAATAGGACAATTTGATAATATAATTACTTTTAAATTTTCCTTGAAGTATCAATTCATCCTTAGTCAATTTAATTATTTTCCATTCAAAAGAATGTTTATCTCGTTCTGGTCTAAAGATGTCTCTTTCGCAAATACCATTAATACATTGGTCTTCAAAAGCAGCTCCAATATTTAATTTTCGTTTTTTATCAATAAATTCAGCGCCTAAGCTAAATGTTTTTGAATTGATAAAATAATCTTTATATCTTTTCATGGATATTTTAAATACAACTTCATCATTTTGAAAATTTGTAAAACCATTTCCTGCTGTTATAAAGCCAGTTGAATCAATACCATTAACTTCATATAGTTTTAGTTTCCATGTTTTTGAGACGTTATCCTCATTTCCTCCAAATAAATGTTTTATTGCCACATTACTCCAACCTCCTTCCGGATATTTTTTGCAAGTTGTAAAACAGGTTACCGCAATACAGATAAGTAAAAATAATTTGAGTGTTTTCAAGATTTTATAAATGACATTTTATTTACTTAAATATAAGATTAATTCTTTATTTTTTAAGTGAAAGTTGTTTGTGCTTTTTTCGGAGCAGAATAATAATTAAAAAAAATCAATTTATTTAAAGTAAAAGCAAATCTAAGTCGTCTTACCTATTATAAAACAAAATCATAAACAATTAAAAAACAAAACAATGACAAAATCTATTTTAAAAACAGTAGTATTTGGTTCCTTAGTAGGTGCCGCTTTATTTTTTATGCCAAAATTTTTAGTGAGCATATTTTTATTCTTCGTACTTATTAGACTATTAGTAGGCCGAAGAATGGGACATGGCAGATTTAATAAATATCAATTTGTGTATGCCGATAAAATACGTAACATGAATGATGAAGAATATTCTGAATTCAAAAACAAGATGGAAACGCGTTCATGTTGTTATTCACCAAAAACAGAAAGCACTAAATAATTAAATCATAAAAAATAAAATCATGAAAGGAAAATCAAAATTTTTTGTAGGCTTATTTGCCGCGGTGTTAACATTTGGAAGCTTAATGGCTTTTGTTGGTCCAACGCATTTTAATAAACATCATTGTTGCGGTGAAACTCAACAATGTGATAAGCAGAATGAAGCTGCTAAACAAAACACCAATACCGTTTCAATAATTAAATAAGGAGTAATTTATAAAATAAAAAAACCAACATAAGACTATGTTGGTTTTTTTTAGTTTTAATTTAATCTTCAATAACATAAGAGTACTTTCTCCACTTGTCAATCACTTGCTGCATGTCTGCTGGCAAATCACTTTCAAAAAATATGGGTTCTTTTGTAATAGGATGTGTAATCCCCAATGTTTTAGCATGTAATGCCTGACGAGGTAATATCTGGAAACAATTTTCAATAAACTGTTTGTATTTATTACTTGGTAAACCTTTTAATACACGATCGCCGCCATATTCATTATCATTAAATAATGGATGACCTAAGTGCTTCATGTGTATGCGTATTTGATGTGTACGTCCTGTTTCTAATTTACATTCCACAACGGTTACATAACCAAATCGTTCAAGTACTTTATAATGGGTAATAGCATGTTTGCCATGATCACTATCTGGAAAGCAAGCCATCACTTTTCTGTTTTTTAAATCGCGCGCAACATTACAAGTAATAGTTCCTTCATCTAATTTTACATCACCCCAAACAATGGCAATATATTTACGATCTAAGTTTCTATCAAAAAAATCTTTTGCTAATCGCGTCATTGCTAATTCTGTTTTAGCAACAATAATAATTCCAGAAGTATTTTTATCAATCCGATGCACTAAACCTGGTCTATCAATTGATAAATCAGCCGTTAATTGTGTTTTTGAAGTAGGTAAATTTTTGAAACGGTACGCTAACGCATTTACTAAGGTGCCCGAATAATGTCCGTATGCTGGATGTACAACCATTCCTGGTTCTTTATTTACAACGCAAACATAATCATCTTCATATACTACGTTAATCGGAATATCTTCTGCAAACACTTCCACATCACGAGGAGGTGTTGTCATTAAAATGGAAATCTCATCAAAGGGTTTAATCTTATAATTTGATTTTATAGATTTTCCATTTACTAAAATACAACTCTCGTCAATAGCGTGTTGTAATTTTGTGCGTGTTG
>JAYVIS010000057.1:0-4379 GCA_043769975.1 Bacteroidota bacterium | reverse complement strand
TGTAACCTGTAATGCTGTTGATAGTGAAATAGTTATTGGTTTAAATCAAAAACCAATAGTTAATGATTTAGATTTTTCGGCAGTTATAGGAGATTGGTCTTTAGATTTATTTGGGCCTGGAGACGGTGCTGTTGATTGTATACAAGCACAACCGAAAAACTATTTACCAATTTCTTCAGAAACATTTACTGTGCCAGTAAAACACACATCCCTAAATGATGAAACTAAAACTGTATTTGAGGCATTTGATGAGCCGGATGAATTATTTTTAGCATATGGAGTAAAAGAAAATAAAATATATAATGGTTTTTTATCTATTCAAGCTCCAGATGGCTTATATCTTAATGACTATGACGCTTATAAGTTTAATGCTTTAACATCAGGCAGTATAAATATTTCCTTTGGTAATTTATCTATTCCAAACACGATGATTCGAATTTATGATGCATTAACACTAAATTTAATTTATAGCCATACTGTTTCAACTTTATCTTTTTTAACTCCTAGCCTTTGGCTAAATAGTGGCGAATACTATTTAGAAATTTCAGGCTTAGGGACTTTAACCAGTTGGAAATACCCTTACAATTTTAAAATTAACAACTTAACTATACCATCTTCGATTGAAGAATTAACCAAAACTAATAATCTTTCAGTTTATCCGAATCCTGCAACCAATAGTATTAAACTAAGCTTACAGCATTTTGAAAATACTTATGTTTCAATTGAAATTTATAATCAACTAGGTGAATTAGTTAAAGTATCATCAAACTTTAATTTAAATGATTCATTAGAGGTTAATGATATAACTAATGGAATATATTACATTGTTGTGTATAATAACAAAGAAGTTTTAGGGAAACTTAAATTTGTTAAAAATGATAATTAATATTATCTTTTTTTATATGTTTCATTAATTAGATTTAACATTACTTATTAATAAAAAAAACTGTAAAACCAAATTACAACATCTAATATTCACTCACTTTCAATTATGATTACCAAAGATACTCCCAAAAAATTATTTCTGCTTGATGCTTTTGCTTTAATATATAGAGCACATTTTGCTTTTGCTAAAAATCCACGGATAAGTTCAAAAGGATTAAACACATCAGCCATTTTTGGTTTTACAAATACATTACTTGAAATATTAAATAAAGAAAAGCCTACTCATATTGCCGTTGTTTTTGATACACCTGAACAAACTGCTCGCCATGTTGAATTTGAGGCTTATAAGGCTCATCGTGAAGAAATGCCAGATGATTTACGCGCAAGCTTACCGTATATTCATCAATTAATAGAAGGCTTTAATATTCAAATAATTAAAACGCCAGGTTTTGAAGCAGATGATGCTATTGGAACATTAGCTAAAGTTGCAGAATTACAAGGATTCACAACTTACATGATGACGCCTGATAAAGATTATGGACAATTAGTTGATGAAAATACTTTTATTTACAAACCTGCCCGTTTCGGTAATGCTCCAGAAATACAAGGCAAAGAAGAAATTTGCAAAAAATGGGATATAAAAAGTGTTGATCAATTGATTGACATTTTAGGTTTAATGGGCGACACTGCCGATAATATTCCTGGCATACCTGGTGTTGGAGAAAAAACAGCCATTCAGCTTATAAAAGATTATGGTACCATCGAAAAAATGTATGAAGATACAAGCAAGCTGAAGGGGAAATTAAAAGAAAAAGTTGATAATAATAAAGAAATGGCTTTGCAATCAAAAAGATTAGCAACCATTATTTTAGATGTGCCAGTTGAGTTTAATGAAAGTGAATTAGTTTTAAAAGAAATTAATAAAGAAGCCTTACGTATATTATTTGCAGAACTAGAATTTAGAGGGATTGCACAAAAAATATTGGGTGAAGATATAGGTAGTGCTCCTAGTACAAGTCCTAAAACTGTTGCAGTTTCAAAAGAAGTTGCTAAACCAGTTGTTAATGATTTATTTAGCTCAGCAGAAGAATTAGCTACAATTTATGCTGAAGAAGGAGAAGAAACAGAAGCGCCAATATTTAAAACAATAAAAGATTTTCCTGTTGATTATATTTTATGTAACACTACGGAATCCATTTCTAATTTAATTTCGGTTTTAAATTCAAATTCGCAATTTTGTTTTGATAGCGAAACAACAGATTTAAATACAATTAATGCAGAAATAGTTGGCATGTCTTTTTCAATAAAAGAAAATCAAGCCTATTATGTTCCTGTATCTAGCGAAAAAGCAGAAGCTCAAGAATTGATTGATTTATTTAAACCTTTATTTTTAGACGAATCAAAAACATTAGTTGGTCAAAATATAAAATACGATTTACAAGTTTTAAAAAACTATGGCGTTGAAATAAAAAATAAATTGTGGGATACAATGGTTGCTCACTTTTTGTTTATGCCCGACATGCGTCATAACATGAATCTATTAGCAGAAACTTATTTAAATTATTCGCCTATTAGTATTGAAGATTTAATTGGCAAAAAAGGAAAAGACCAATTAAGCATGCGTGATGTATCATTAGATATTATTAAAGACTATGCGGCCGAAGATGCGGATGTTACCTTGAAATTAAAAAATGTTTTCGAGCCCATGTTAAAGGAAGCTGGTGTAGAAAAACTATTTCATGAAGTAGAATTGCCTTTAATTGAAGCTCTTGCTGGAATGGAACGAGAAGGAATAAATTTAGATGTGAAAGCATTAAAAGAATTTTCGTTACAACTGCAAGATGATATTACAAAGGTTGACGCTGAAATTCAAGAATTGGCAGGAACAAAATTTAATATTTCGTCACCAAAACAAGTTGGAGAAATACTATTTGAATATTTAAAAATTGTAGACAAACCTAAAAAAACAAAGACTGGACAATACGCAACTGGTGAAGATATTTTATCTAAACTAGAAGGTAAACATCCTATTATTGCGAAAATTTTAGATTACCGCGAATTAGTAAAATTAAAATCAACTTATGTTGATGCTTTACCTTTATTGGTGAATGAAAAAACAAATCGGTTACATACTACGTTTAACCAGGTTGTAGCTGTTACAGGCAGGTTAAGTAGTGATAATCCGAATTTACAAAACATACCTGTTAGAACAGAACGTGGAAAACAAATACGTAAAGCATTTATACCACGTAACGAAGATTATATTTTATTATGTGCTGATTATTCTCAAATAGAATTACGCGTAGTTGCTTCAATTAGTGAAGATAAAAATATGTGTGAAGCATTTAATTTAGGGAAAGATATTCATACAGCTACTGCAGCAAAAGTTTATGGTATAGAAGAAAGTGAAGTCACAAAAGAAATGCGTTATAAAGCAAAGAGTGTAAACTTTGGAATTATATACGGACAAGGCGCTTTTGGATTAGCAGAAAATCTTGCTATATCTCGCACAGAAGCTAAAGAATTAATTGAAAATTACTTTGAACAATATGGTTCTATAAAATCATACATGGAAAAAGAAATTAATTTTGCTCGCGAACATGGTTATGTTGAGACATTGATGGGAAGAAAGCGTTGGTTAAAAAACATCACTTCAAATAGTCAAATGGAGCGTGCATTTGCCGAACGAAATGCAATTAATGCACCAATACAAGGTTCTGCTGCTGATATGATTAAAGTGGCAATGATTAATATACATAACGAATTAAAATCAATGAATGTGAAATCAAAAATGATTTTACAAGTGCATGATGAATTAGTGTTTGATGTGTATAAGCCTGAATTGGATTTAATAAAACCAATCGTTGAAAAACATATGCAAAATGCATTGCCGCTTAAAGTTCCTGTTGAAGTAGGAATGGGTGTTGGTGTGAATTGGTTAGAGGCTCATTAATATTTTTTCATTAATTCTTATAATACTTTTGAAGTATAAACTTTATAAGTAAATATAAATTTGCTTAAGCTTAAAAAAGCTTTAAGGATTGTAGTGAAAATCCTTTTGCCTGTCTCTTGCAAACGATTGCAACGAAAAGCCTGACCCGCAGGGAAACGCTCAAAGAAAAATGCTTAAAATACTTTTGAAGGCAAAAGTATTCAAAACCTTATGATTTTGTGAAAGGCAATTCCTGCGGACCGCTGCTAAAATGAATTCTAACACACTTGTCTTCGCATATTCATTTGACAGCTATTGCTGCACAAAATCATACCTTAACATCTGAAGTATAAATTTTAGAAGTAAATATAAGTTTGCGTTAAGGATTAAAGTGGAAATCCTTTTTGAGGAACGAAAAAAGATTGCAACGGAAAGCCCGACCCGCAGGGGAACGCCCAAATTATTTTGACAATACTTAACAAGAATCTTAAAATACTTTTGAAGGCAAAAGTATTCAAAACCTTATGATTGAATTAAAATATTGCGTTAAAGATTGCAGTGG
>JAYVIS010000056.1:0-6850 GCA_043769975.1 Bacteroidota bacterium | reverse complement strand
AGTAATAGGAACAGCAGTGAATGCTCAGCAAGATCTAAAACAGAGTTACTATGGTGGCAATACATTTGATATTGGTGATTATGAACCAACTATTTTAGGCCTACTGTCTGTTTCGCATAAGGCAGTTTTCGCAGCCTTATTTAGGCCAACTTTAATTGATGCCAAAAATGTGGTTATGCTATTTTCCGCCTTAGAAAATACAATTATTCTGGGATTTTGCATTTTTCTATTAATACGTTTAAAAGTTTTTGGTTTTTTCAAATTAGTAAACTCACATCCTCTTGTATTATTTTCTTTTATTTTCTCTATTTTCTTTGCATTATCTGTTGGGGTTTCAATTTCAAACTTTGGAACTTTAGTAAGATTAAAAATCCCATGTATACCATTTTTTATGGCTAGTTTAATCATTATAAACGATATGCAAAAAAATTTAAAAATCAATAATAAGGCAATAAAAAGAGAAACTAATACTAAAAATTATTACCAATAAATTAATAAATACTTTAATATTGCGCCAGTTCGCTTTGTAAATAATTCTTTATTATTTTCTTTTAATGATAAAAATAAATATTTCAAGGACTTAATTTTCTCTTTTCTAATTGCCAAATTTATTGCAATTAATGAATTCATATGTGCAGAAACAGCATATATTTTAGAGTAAAATTTCTCCGAAACTAACCTATCATTTTTCAAACTAGCAATTAAAGCATTTCGTCTCTTTACCCATATTTCCTCATTAAAATTTCGCATACTACGCTCTTCATGATCTATCAAATAAGCAGTGATAGTATTTCTCAAATGAATGGTATTGCCTACTGCTAGTTTAATAAAAAAGTCCCAATCTTCAGCAAACATCAAATCACGGTTCTCATTAAATAAAAATTTATTAGAAATATCTTTCCTTAAAAAAACACAATTTACATGCAGTGAACAACTATTAAAAATTGAAATTGGAAGTTTTAATGGTAAGGCGTTTACTTTAAACTTTGATTGATCGGCAAAACCCCAAGAAAAATTGAGGTGTATTACAGCAGGATTATTTTTTTCTAAAATAAAATCATAGGCACATTGCAAATGGTTTTCTTTCAATATATCATCTGAGTCCAAAAATCCAACATATTGACCAATTGCATGCCTAGAACCAAAGTTTCGGGCATGTGCCACCCCAAAATTATCAGTTCTAAAATATTTTATACGATCATTCTTGAGACTTTCAACAACTGCCTTTGTATTATCTGTGCTACCATCATCAACTATTATTATTTCAAAATCAGAAAATGTTTGATTTAAAATACTAGCAATACTACGCGTGATTAATTTTTCACGATTAAATGTTGGTATAATTATACTGAAAAACATTATTGTAAATATAAGGTTTCTAGTTTCCCAATCATACTATGTATTTCAAACTTTTCAGTAACAGTTTTTAATGCATTTTTTGTAATCCTATCTTTTAAATCTGAATCTTTTAATAATAAAGAAATGGCATTGTAAATTGCCTCTGAATTTTTGTAAGGAACAACCATTGAATTATCATTATCAATTAATATTTCATTGGCAATACCAGATTTAGTAGCAATTAAGGGTATTCCAGATGCCATTGATTCAATATAAGTTTGCCCAAATGCCTCAATAGATTCATTGATAGGAACGTGAATAAAAACATCAAATAAATGATAAATTGAAGTAATTTCATTTTCAAACACTACTTTTTGATAGGATTCATTTGGAAGCTCGGATAATAATTTATCAATTTCCTTTTGATAATCACCCGAAGCATTAAATAAAAGAAGCAACGCATTAGGATATTCGCTTAATAATTTTGAAAAAGCAGGGATAATATATTGTATTCCTTTAAGCTCAGTAAATCTTGAAATTACTCCAATAACTGGTCTTTTAAGTAATGGGTTATACTTTAATTTTAACCCATTCACCATTTCAATATTCTGAATAAAAAAATCTTCTAATTTAAAACCATGATAAATCGTTGCAATTTTTTTTTCTTCAACAAATTCATAATTAATTAGAGTGTTTTTTACGGTGTTAGAAATAGCAATAATATCAGTTGCCAACCAATTATTTAACCGATCCCATTTTACAGCTCTCGGAAAGTATTGATGATGGTAGGTGGAATAGTGTCGTGTATAGATTCTCTTTTTAACAGCACACAATTTAGCGGCAATTAAGCCACAAAGTGTCGCATCAAACAAATGAGTATGCACAATAGACGGCCTGTTAACTAAAAAAAAATAAACCATTTTTAGTATTGAAACCGGCAAATCAAATTTTGATTTATAATTAATTCGTTTTACTAATATATTAGCGTTGATTAAATACTTTTCTAAATATGAGCTTTTAGAATTTAACAAAATAAAACTCAACTCAAATTTTGATTTATCAATATTTTCGAATACCCATTCGTAAGCCAATGCTTTGTCAATATCGGAGATAACATAAACGATTTTAATTGGCTTTTTAGTCATTTTTTAAAATCATTTTACTTATTAACTCGCAAAACATTTTGTTTTGATTTTCTCTTGAATAAAACTCAATGTTTTCATTTATTCCATTAAATTTTAAAGTCCCAGTAGATTCCCACTCTTTGTACCAATTATTTAAAATGTCAGAAAACTCATTTTCAGAATTTGCAATTTTACCCGATTGTGTTTTCAATATTAACTCATCGACAATATCATTATTTCCAGGCACCATAAGTATGTTTTTTTTTGCGCCCAAATATTCGAAAATTTTAGCCGTATAATACCCTTTATAGCCTTTATAACTAGGAAATAATAAAACATTGGCAGCTAAGGTAAGATTGACAGATTGCTCCATGCTCACCCTTGAAGATGTGAAAAGAAAATTATGAGGAATAGAATTTCTAACTTCATTTGCCATTTCTGGAACAGCATCAATTCCAATAAAATTTAATTTTACTTTTTTAGGATCCTTATCCTTTAAAAATAAATTCAATCCACTTAACATTATTGAAATGTCTTGCATTGGATGAACAGTGCCCATAACTGAAACATTAAAAAATAAATCTGAAGGCTTTGTTTCATTTAAACCATATGCATCTTTATCGTAGCCGTTTGTAATAATTTCAATAGGCTTATTTGATACTTTTTTAATAAAATTACTTATTGCTGGCGTTACAGTTGTTGCAAATAAAGCGGGAGCTAACCATTTTTTTAAATAAAATTCCTTTACCTTATTGTAAAATTTTTCCTTTAACCCAGGGTTATAATTATCTATAAGCATTAGATTATTCCACGAATCTTGAAAATCAACAACAAAAGGAATCTGAAATTTTTTATTTATTTCATAAGCAAGCTTAATAACATTTAAAGGAGGAGAAGTTACAATTACTAATTTATATTTATTTGATTCAAGATGCTTAAAAACATATTCTTTAAAACAATTATAAGCATCCACATCTAATTGATAATTACCCAATATAGCAGAAGAAAAATAAATAAATTTATCTAAATATAATTTACGAACCCATTTTTTTTCTGCAAATACTAAATACTTATTTCGTTTGTATGGTAAATTTATTGTTACTGAATTTTCGCAACTAGTAATTTTTTCATCTGCAATTAAATCCTCAAGATAATCTGTCCAAACATTTTCCGTCCCAGTCCAATGTCGTGTAATAAATGTAGGTGATAGTCCGTATTTAGGAAAATCTCTTTTCCAAGATTCAGGTCTATATGAAGCCACACCCCGACAAGGCGGAAAATAATAGGCTATTACAAGAATCTTTTCCATTAACTATTTATATTTTGATATTGGTTTATTAAAAACAAAACAATATTTATAATAACTGAATTTACAACTTATTTTATACTAAACCCATATGCACGATATTGATTCTTAAATTTATCTACCCACTTAAACCACTCTTCCTTCAAGCATCTTTTATCTTTTGATAAGTCTAAAAATTCAGCCATATAATCTATTTCAAAATCATTCGGATAATTTTGCATGCAATCAAGTTTATCCTGAAACCAATAATCATTCATACAATTGTTGAAGGCATAAATATCAAGATTAACTCCTTTAAACATATTAGTTGCAGAACTTATAAATGAGGTTTGTACCCCATTATTTATTTTACCAAATTTACTGTTAGGATACTTTTTTAACCATTTTAAAGCATTCAAAAGTTGTGTATTTTCATTAACATTTTCGGAATCTGTATCCCATAAATAAAGCCAATATTCTTTATTAAAAACAGCACCTGCAACGGAGTAAAGCGAGTAGATAGGAAGATGCCATTTGTAATCATACATTCGCAATTTAAATAAAATAGAGGCGCAGTAAAATCTATTTTGCAATAAAAAAATAAATAAATCTTTGTTTAGTGATTTTCCTTGAAATTTTGTGATGATCTCATCAATGGAATCATTTACTTTCAATTTTTTTTCCCAATCTACTGGTTTAGAAAAATCAAATGAAAACAATTTTATCATCATAAACTTATTTTCAGACATAACAAATTTTAGTTCTTCAACCTTAATTGGACTTGTTAGCCACATATCATCTTCTAAAAGAATAAAATAATCACCCGTAGATTCCTTAACCGCGTTTTTCCATAAAGTGATGGGAATCGTAGTAATTTGAATCGGTTGATCATGCAAAATATGGTTTTTTATTAACTTTGATTTTGAAATCGCTTCTGTTGACTTGGATATAATTAACTCTGGATATTTAACTTTTAATTTATTTAAGCAATCGTCAGATGTTCCATCATCCAAAATGTTTATAGTGTAAATTCCATTTAAATTTTTTATTATACTAATAATACATCTTTCTAAATAATAAGGACGATTAAAAGATTTTATAAAAATATCCATTTGAAAATTATTTTTTTGAAGAATTGAAATATGTTTGCTTAAATCTAACTTTGTCTTTTTTAGTTTTTAATCCAATTAGACAACTATAGATTAAAATCACTGATTGCTTTGGAGACAAATTTAATTTTTTCTTCTGTTAACCCAGGGTAAATTGGTAAACTTAAGCATGTGTTCGCAATTTCTTCAGCTATCGGAAAATCACCTTTTTTATATCCAAACTCTTTATAAGCTTCCTGTAAATGCGGAGGAACTGGATAATGAATGACCGTGCCGATTCCTTTTTCAGCCAAGTAGGCTTGCAGTTTATCCCTTTTATTTGTTCTAATCACAAATAAATGAAATACAGAAGTTGCCCCTTCTGCAATTTTTGGTAAAATAATTTCTGGAGTGTTTTTAAGCAAGCTAAAGTAAAGATTAGCTATTTCTCGTCTATTTTCATTCCATTCATTTAAGTAATTTAACTTAACTGACAAAAACGCAGCTTGCATTTCATCTAATCTAGAGTTATAACCTTTCACTTCATTATAATATTTTTTTTGCGATCCGTAATTTCTCAGACTTAATGCTTTTTTATATAAATTTTCGTCGTTTGTTGTAATTGCACCAGCATCTCCTAATGCGCCTAAATTTTTACCTGGATAAAAACTAGTTCCATTTATGCTCCCAAAAATTCCAGTTTGCACTCCATTAAAACTTGCGCCTTGCGATTGCGCATTATCTTCAATTATTACTAAATTATATTTATTAGCAATCGCTAATATAATATCCATTTCACATGCTTGACCATATAAATGAACTGGTAAAATCGCTTTTGTTTTTTTTGTTATCGCTACCTCTATTAAATCCGGATTAATATTATAAGTATCTATTCTTGGTTCAACCAAAACAGGCGTTGCGCCAACTGCAGAAATAGCAAGAAGAGAAGCTATATATGTATTAGAAGGCACAATTACTTCATCTCCAACTCCGATATCTAAAGCTCTTAACGAAATTATTAATGCATCTAATCCATTTCCAACGCCAATACAATAATTTGCTTTATTAAATTTAGCATACGATTCCTCAAAAAATTTAACCTTGTTACCAAGTATAAATAAATTACTATCAAAAACTTCATTAAATGCAGACTGAATTTCAGCTTTAACTTGTTGATGCATATAATCAAATGATAAGAAAGGGATTTGCATAGTTAATTTTTTATTAGTCCAGTTTCAGTTTCTTTGTACAATTCTCCTTTAACAGAAATCCAAAATTCTTCATGCTTAGATAACTTATTCCCTTCTTCATCAATCCATCCTTTTTGCCTAGCAGGATTCCCATAAACTAAAGCATAGCTTTTTACATTTTTTGTTACAACAGATCCGATACCTGTCATAGCAAATTCTCCAATTTCAACACCTGCCAATAGAGTTGTATTAGCACCTATACTTGCTCCCTTTTTAATTGTAATTTTTCCAATTTCAAAAGCTTGCTTACTTCGAGGATGTTTGTCATTTGTAAAAACAACACCTGGTCCTAAATGAACATTATCTTGTATAGTAACTCCTGTCCAAATATTAACGCCAGATTTAATGGTTACATTATCTCCAATTGTAACTCCATTTTCAATAAAACAATGGTCACAAATATTACAATCTACTCCAATTTTCACATCATTTAGAATATGAACAAAAGCCCATATTCTAGTATTTAAGCCTATATCGGTTGTTTCAACAATAGCATTAGGATGAATAAATACACTCATAGTATTTTTATATTTTTAAACTCATTATAATCTCTAATATAATCATTAGCATCATATTCTAAAGAAGCTAAACATAATAATACTGCGTTATGAGAAAAATGTATAATACGCCAATATCCTTTAGGAATATATAATCCTTGATTAGGATTATCCAATTTGAATTTAAATATTTCTCCTTTTTGAGATTCCAAATCAAATTCGATAACACCAGCAACAGATACAATTAATTGCTGCAATTGTTTATGTG
>JAYVIS010000055.1:0-6604 GCA_043769975.1 Bacteroidota bacterium | reverse complement strand
TTTTGCATATTCGCTTTTTAAACGCTCATATAAAGCTAACGCTTCAGGGTAGTTTGCTTTTAACTCATATCCAAAAGCTGCTTTCTTTAAAAATAAAGGGGTAGTAAATGTATTTGTTGATTTTTCGGAAGCACTTAAATAATATTTAATAGCTTCATCCGTTTTGTTTAATTCCATGTTAGCATCGCCAATAGCACCAATTGCCATAGGAGCAACCATTTCATCATTTCCGCTAAATGCTTCTAAATATGTAATTGCTTCTTCATATTTACCTGTACGTAATAAACAAATACCTGCATAATAGTTAGCTAAATTACCTGTTTTAGTGCTTGAATAAGTGTCAGCAATTTCTTTAAAACCCATCATTGTTTTAGGTCCTTCAGATGATTGTACGTTTAAAGCGCCATTTAAAGCAATGTTAAAACTATCTTTTTCAAAATAATTTTGTGCATAAAACACTTCGTTATTTGCTTCTTTTTCTTGCCCTGGTAAATAATAAAATTTATAAAAACTAAATATGGCAACAATCGCTAATAAAGCACCACCACCGTAAGTAATAGTTTGTTTGTTGTTTTCATAAAAATCTTCTAATCCACCTAAATTGATGCTATTTTTTGATGATTTTTTTGCTTTTGGTGTATTAATAACTTCAACAATTTCTTCTTGCTCGTTTTGTACTAATTCTTCTGACATATTAATCTTATTTTTTTTGAATTGCGAATATAAACATAATTATCTGTATACAAAACAAGAAATTAATTAGTTTATAAGAAAGGTTATTTAGGAATTAAAAATAGGGTAACTATTCAACCACAGCAATGTCTACGGTTAAGTTTTCCTTGTTTCTCAAAGATACTGAAATACCACCTTTTACTTCGAACGGATGAGGAATGTCCATATCATATCCTTTGGCATATAAATAATAGCTTCCTTTATAAAAAGCGATGCTATGATTACCGTTTGCATCAGCCTTAACGAAGGTATCGTAATCTGTATAATCCTCGCCCGGAAATTCGGTAGCGTTAAATTTTATATAAACATAGGCATCAGCAATCGCTTTACCATGATGATTTACCACACCTTTTACGGAACCTTTTCCTCCTGTTTGATTTTTTTTACAAGAAAAAAGACCAATAATTAATAAAAAGGCTAAAGAAAGTTTTAAAATCGTATTCATTGCTCGATGTTTTTTTACAAATGTATTTATAATTTTATTCAGAATAGCGTTTATCAGTTAAAAATTTAGGATCCGTTAATGTTTTTAAAAACGCAATTAAATCCAATTTGTTTTGTGCGGTTAAGCCTAAACCGCCAATGAGGGCAGGGTCAAGAGTAGGAGTGTTAGCAATTACCGACCCATAATGGTTCATACATTGGTCGAGTGTGCTAAATCTTCCATCGTGCATATAGGGTGCGCTTTTTTCAATGTTTCGTAAAGAGGGTGTTTTAAATTTATATAAATCTGTTGATAAATGTGTAATATGAGCTCTTCCACTATCGTTTGCAGCGGTTAATCCAATACCATTGTTTATGAAGTTATAATTTGTAAATAAGGGTTCTTGATGGCAATTGGCGCATTTAGCAATAAATAAGCTATAACCATTTTGCTCGCTGGTAGTAAACGATTCGGTGCCTTTTTTAACCGCATCGTATTTACTATTATAGCTATACAAGGTTCCTAAAAATTGTGCTAAAGATTTTAATACACGTTGCGAATTAATGGTTTCATCCCCATAAGCTGCTTTGCATAAAGCCTTGTATTTATTACTTGAATTTAATTTTGTAACTACATTGCCTATAGTTTCGTTATGCTCAATAGGGTTAGAAATAGGGCCCAATGGTTGAAGCTCAAGATTTAAAATACCTCCATCATGCATAAAACTTGTATTCCAATTTAAATTTTGAAGAGTTGGAGAATTTCGTTTTCCCAATAAACCATTAATACCATGGCTTGCATCATGTCCAGCATTTGCAAACGCTGCAAATTGTTGATGACAAGAGCCACAAGAAATAGCGTTAGTTGAGGACAACATAGGTTCATAAAATAAACTTTTTCCTAAGGCAAATCCTTCATTAGTTAATGGATTGTTGCTGAAATTATAAAATGGGGTTGGCCAGCCTTCCGGAATAATTTCTTTAAGCCCTTCAATTTTTACCTCAGGAATAATTTCTGGATCAACCGAACACGAAATGGCTAGAATTGTAAAACAGATTATTAATAAAGCAGATTTCATTAGTTAATTACAGAAGTTACTTGAAACATGTTTTGATAGTTATTAGCCATTCTGCTTGATTCTTTACCAACATCAAAAATGGTTGGGTCAACAGCCATATCAAATAAATAATAACCGCTAAACCATAAAGCAATATCCGCTTTTAAGTTTAAGGTTGGCGTATGTGTTTTTGTAACAATGGCGTTTGTTGGAAACACTAATGTTACTTTTTTTACAGCTGAGTATAAACCAGAAAACCCACCAATATGATAACTAATTTTTTTAAGAGGATCAGTAGATTGTGGCGATTTTCCTTCTAAATTAGCCATAATGTATCCTGTACTCCAGGTCCAAGCCATGCCATGTATAGGATCAAGCGCACCAACTTGAGCACCCGAAAAATTTCGAACAGAGTCAACGCCAATTAAAAATGAAATAGAACTGTAATTTGCTTTTGGTACTTTAGGTACTATTAATTCTAGACTGCTTGCAATAGATTGGTCAGTTAAATAATAACTTTCTTTTTGTTTATAAACAGTGCCATCTATCGTTTTTAATTCGATATTGCTAATGTAATATTTTAAAGTGCTTACCTGAAATGTGTCGTTATTGGCAGTCGTATAAGTTGTAGTGCCTAACGATAGTGGCGTCGCATTCACCATGTTAGTGATATGAATATCTAAATTCCCACTCGAATCAATTGGTGTTTCGATGGTGTATAAATCTTCAGGTTTTTTTATTTCTGTTTTTTTACAAGAAATAAAAGCTAAACCTGTTATAAAAATAAATAGTAAATGTTTCATGATATAAAATTAATGATCTATCAAATTTAATAAAAAAAAACTATTTTTTATTTTAAAATATCAATAAAATTGTATTGTTAAGCCTTACCTAATTCAATAACGGTTATTTCGGGCCAAATACCCAATCTGCCAGGGTAACCAAGGAAACCCAAACCTCTGTTTACATATAAAAACTGATTGTCTTGCTTATATAATCCTGCCCAATTTTTATAAAGGTATTGCACAGGACTCCATTTAAACCCAGGGATTTCGATGCCAAATTGCATACCATGTGTGTGGCCACTTAAGGTTAAATCAATATCATTATATTTTGTATCCTTTAATACCTGCATATCCCAATGTGAAGGATCGTGAGATAATAAAATTTTAAATGGATAGCCATCGGTACCTGCATGAGCGTTTTCAAGCTTTCCGTACTTTGGAAATCTTAAATTACCACCCCAGTTTTCTATACCCAATAACGCAATTTTTTGTCCATTTTTTTCGATTGGCACATGCTCATTCATTAACAAACGCCAGCCCGATTTTTCATGAACATCAAGGATGGCATCAAAATTTTCTTTTTTTGCTTCTTTACTATCCCATTGTTTATAATCCCCATAATCGTGGTTTCCCAAGCATGAATAAACACCGTGAGGCGCTTTTAACATTTTAAAGGTTTCTAAATAGGGCTTCGTTTCAATGGTTTCGTTATTAACCAAATCGCCGGTAAATAAAATAATATCAGGCTTTTGATCTAATACAATTTTAAATGCTTTTTCTAAAGGTTCCGTACTCATAAAACTTCCACAATGGATGTCGGATAATTGAACAATTTTAAAACCAATAAATTCGTCTGGCAAATTTGGGGCATTAACTTTTACATTATGCACTCTGTATTTATAAGCACCTCTGATCATTCCGTAGATTAAAGAAATGGCAGGGATGATAGAGAATGTTAAAGCTAAGTAACTAAAAAACTTTAATCGGCTAATGTGATTGCTTGTTAACGCTTCGGTTTCAATAGGTTTTGATTTAAATTTAAATACCAACCATTTTACTAAACGAATCAAATCATCAATTAACAAAAAAGTGGATCCAATAAGTTTGCAAATAAAAATGATTAATAAACAAGAAAGGATAAATCTTAAAAACATGTTCCATTCTGGTGGTGGAAAAAATGTTGCAAAGGCCGAAAATATAATTGTTAATACAGTTAAGGAGTAAGCTGCAATCAAAATATATTTCTTCTTAATAGGAGAATAATCTTGACTAACTGTTTTTAATGCTTGAATAAAATATAACTCTACAGATACAATTGCTAAAAAAACAATTAGAAGAAATAGGGGAGAAGGTTTCATTAATTATAAACTAGAAATCAAAGATATTGTTTAGTTATAAAATTCACTTATTTTTTTTGTTATATTTTCACAAAGAAGGTAATTTGAGCATTTTGTGTATTTTTAAGCCATGAGTCAGCTTGTTAAATTGTCAATTGCTTGTTTAAGCCTTATTATTTGTAGTTGTGGTGTTATAAATTTTAAATATAAAACGCCTGAAACCCCTTCTAAATATGCAGTATTTACGATTAAAGATTCTTTAAAAGGGTTTAATAGTAGTTTTCGATCTTGCTACGACGTCACGCATTATGATATTGATTTAGTGTTTGATTTGAAAGAAAAAAGCATTAAAGGTTCAGTAACAACATCTTTTAATTTGCTTCAAAAATCAGCAAGCATTCAATTAGATTTAGATTCGCAATTTGAAATTGATTCGATTACGCAAAATCAAAAACAAGTGAGTTTTACCAGAAAATTTACGGCCATTTTCGTGAATTTAAATTCTGATTTAAATAATCAGTCAGTAACTGTATATTATCATGGTATTCCAAAAGCAGCTAAAAAAGCACCATGGGAAGGTGGTTTTGTTTGGAAAAAAGATAAAAACAATAATCCATTTGTGTCTGTTGCTTGCGAAGATGATGGGTCCAAAACATGGCTACCAATTAAAATGTATTTAGGTGACGAACCCGATAGTGTGACGATGCATTACACAGTTCCAACAAATTTAACCGCAGTTTCTAATGGAAATTTAGTTTCAGTAACAGAAAATGTAAACTCAAAAACATTTACATGGAAAACGTCTTATTTAATAAATCCCTATAACATTACATTTTATATTGGAGATTATAAATTAATAGAAACCCCATACAGCTGTATTGATGGTGAAATAATATCATTAAAGTATTATGTGTTATCTTATAATTTAGAAAAGGCAAAGCTACACTTTAAGCAAACAGAAGGAATCTTAAAAACATATGAAGAGTTATTTGGAAAATATCCATGGCCAAAAGATGGTTATAAATTAGTAGAAAGCCCCTTTGCTGGTATGGAACATCAAACGGCAATTGCTTACGGAAATGGTTTTAAAAATGAGAAGAAAGAAAATTATGATTATATCATATTGCACGAAACAGCTCATGAATGGTGGGGAAATGCTGTTTCTGTTGCTGATTTTTCTGATTTATGGATTCATGAAGGAATTGCAACGTATGCAGAAGCGCTTTATGTTGAAAAGACAAAAGGATATAAAGCATATATTGATTATACCTATTGGTCATCAATACAAGTAATGAATAAAAAACCCGTTGTTGGCCCTAAAGGCGTTTATTATTCTAATTACAAAGATGGAGACATTTATAATAAAGGCGCTGTGATGTTGCATACATTAAGGAATCATTTAAATAATGACACTCTGTTTTTTTCAATCTTAAAAACGTTTTTTAAATCGTATTGCTATAAAACTGCAACAAGTCAGGATTTTATTTCGCTTGCTAATAAACTATCGGGGCAAGATTTGAATTGGTTTTTTAATCAGTATTTATTCCGTAGAGAATCACCGTATTTAAAATGGAATTTTGATTTTAATGAAAACACTGGTTTAGATGTTATTATTTTTCAGTTCGATAGAGTTTCCGATGATTTTTCATTACAAATAGCGGTTGAACAGGGTAAAAATAAATTTTATATCTCTCCGAAAACAAAATTACAATTTGTTACTTTACCAAGCCCAGCTTCTGTTCCAGTTTCTGTCAATTATAACAATAGTTATGTGCAGGATGGTTTTAAAAAAGTAAAAAGAATCAAAAAATAAGAGTAATATTTTTTTGTTAAATATAAACTGAAATTAAACTATTAATTAACAATTACATTTATCGAATAATCAATATTCTCAATAGATAATGTACAAACGTAAATACCTTTTGATAACTTATTTTCTGGTATTATTTGAAGTTTAGTAGAGTTATTGTCTTTAGTATAAAAAACAGAGTTATAAATTAGCTTACCATTCATGTCTACAATATTTATGGCTACTTCGTGATTATTTTCGAAACTAGAAATATCTGCTATAAATTCTCCATTATTTGGATTTGGATATATAACAAATTTTAAATTTTTGGCTTTAATATAATCAACAGAAATAATATTACTATAACTAAATTTACTGTCTTTATCTACCTGTTTAATTCTATAATAACTTTTATTAGGTAAAGGATAATTATCAGCTGTGGTATAATTTAAAGTTGAAAAACTATTCCCATTAAATGCT
>JAYVIS010000054.1:0-5656 GCA_043769975.1 Bacteroidota bacterium | reverse complement strand
GTTGTTGAGGATGCTGCACAAGCTATAGATAATTATTACACGGGTAAAGATGGTGTTAAAAGAGCTTTAGGATCAATAGGTCATTTAGCCGCTTTTTCATTTCATGAAACTAAAAATATTATTTCAGGTGAAGGAGGAATGTTGGTTATTAATGATAATAGTTTTGTTAAACGGGCTGAAATTATTCGTGAAAAAGGAACCAATCGTTCTGCTTTTTTTAGAGGAGAAATTGATAAATAAGAGTGGGTAGATATTGGATCCTCTTATTTACCTTCAGAAATTACGGCCGCATTTTTATTTGCCCAACTTCAAAACATTGAAAAAATTCAAATTAAAAGAAAAGAGATTTGGAATACTTATAGTGAAAAACTAAGTGTTTTAAAAGCCAAAGGAATTAAAGAGCCTTTTATTTCTGATTATGCAACAAATAATGCACATATATATTATTTAATTTGCCGTAGTTTAAATGAACGATCACAATTAATTAAGTACTTAAAAGAAAGAAATATTTTGGCGGTTTTTCATTATTTAAGCCTACATAAAAGCCCATTTTATAATAATAACTATAATGGAGAAGAATTAATTAATGCTGATTCATATTCAGATACATTATTAAGATTACCTTTATATTATGAGCTTAATGAGAAAGATACAACTCGAATTACAGATGCAATAATTGCTTTTTATAATAAAATCGAAGATTAGATGATAATACACAAAATTAAATTATTATGACTTATATAATAGGAGAAATAGGCCAAAATCATAATGGCTCAGTAGATATTGCAAAGTTAATAGTTGATGCTGTTGCCAGGCCAGTAACAGAAGAATTATTTGGTTACGATTTAAAGCGTATGGATGCTGTAAAATTAACCAAACGTGATTTAAAACAAGAGTTATCTGCCTCACAAATGGCAGCGCCTTATTTGAATGCAAATTCGTTTGGAGCAACTTACGGTGAGCATCGCGAAAAGTTAGAGCTTAATGATGAACAACATTTTGAAATTTATAAGTACGCTAAATCCTTTGGTTTAGATTTTGTTGAAACACTTTGCGCTACTGGTTGCTTAAGCATGTTAAAATTATTTACACCTGATAAATTAAAAGTGGCGAGTAGGGATTTAACTAATCTGCCATTGTTAGTTGCTTTGGCCGAAACTAAAATCCCTATTATTCTTTCTACAGGCATGGCTGGAAAAAAAGAGTTAGATGATGCTATTTCGGTGATAAGTCATTACCATACCAACATAAGCATTTTGCATTGCGTGTCTGAATATCCAACCAAACCAACAAATGTCAATTTAAATACAATTAAATACCTTCAAAAAAATTATGGTCAATACACCATCGGCTTTTCTGATCACACTATAGGTATATCCACACCATTGGCGGCTGTTGCCATGGGAGCAGAAATTATTGAAAAGCACATCACCTTGGATAGGCGAATGAAAGGAACTGACCAAAAAGGATCTTTAGGTGCTGATGGTATTTACCGAATGGTACGCGATATTAGAGTACTTGAAATGAGTTTTGGGAAAGAAGAAATTTTTATTGAGCCGTCTGTAATGGCCGCACGTGTTAAGTTAGAAAGATCAATTGCTACAAATAAAAATTTAAAAAAAGGTCAAATCATTACTGAAGATGACATACACATGCTATCTCCAGGAGATGGTTTTAAGTGGAGTGAAAAAGATAAATTAGTTGGCAAAGTATTGAAAGTTGATATTGCTGAAAATGAAATTATTTACCCTGAAAATATATAATACATGAAAATTCAAACAAATACAGTTTCATCAGAAAACGAGCAAAAAAATCGTTTGGGTTTAGCCGATTTAATTAATTCGAACCCTGTACCTGATAACGAAAAATCATTTCATACTCCTTTATTTTTAAAACGTCAGGAGTTATCTAAAGTTCTTTATTTTCAACATGTATACCAGCAATTTTTAAATACGCATGGCGTCATCATGGAGTTTGGAACACGTTGGGGAACAAACATGGTAACGCTTTCTAACTTGCGTGGTATCTATGAACCATTTAATTATAACAGAAAAATTATTGGATTTGATACCTTTGAAGGATTTAAAAATACAAACGCTAAAGATGATGGGAAGCATGATATTATTAAAGAAGGAGCGTTTAGTGTAACCGAAAATTATACAGATTATTTAGATCAATTACTTTCAATTCATCAAAATGAATCACCACTTAGTCATATTAAAAAATATGAAATTGTTAAAGGTGATGCTCCCGTTCAATTAGCAAAGTATTTAAGTGAAAATCCACAAACGATTATTGCATTTGCTCATTTTGATTTTGATATTTACAAACCAACGCTTGATTGTTTAAATATTATAAAACCTCATTTAGTAAAAGGTAGTATTATTAGTTTTGATGAATTAAATGATCCTAATTTTCCTGGCGAAACAAAAGCTGTAAACGAAGCATTTGGTTTAAACAATATTGAGCTAAAGCGTTTTGCGCCTTGTCCAATGCAATCTTATTTTATTTTCTAATGGAATTACCAAAATTAATCATAACTGATATTGACGGTGTTTGGACTGATGGTGGCATGTATTATGACCAAACAGGAAACGAATGGAAAAAATTTAATACAGCAGATAGCGCTGGCGTTTTAATTTGTAAAAAATTAAATATAAAGGTTGGAATCATAACTGGCGAAAAAACTGAGATTGTTAAGCGTAGAGCTGAAAAATTGAAGGTAGATTTTTTTTATGACGGAGTCATTAATAAAATTGCCGTTGCAGAAGAAATTTGTGCAAAGCTAAATATTACATTAGCTGATGTCGCTTTTATTGGTGACGATATCAACGATATTAAATTATTGAAATTAGTTGGACTTTGCGGTACACCAAACAACGGTATTCCATATATTAAAGAATTTGCTCACATTATAACGCAAAAAAGTGGAGGAGAAGGAGCGTTTAGAGAATTTGTAGAAACGGTTGTGCAAAAGAAATATAGCTATCATCAAATCATAGATTTAATAGCAACTTAATTTAATGACGATTTTTTTTCTGATCTTAAGTTATTTTAAAGGAATGTTTTTTTATGTCATTGGCGAAACTAATAGTGCCTCACTGTCATATCAAAAATTATTTAATAGTAGCTTTAACTTACCAGAAAAGTTTAGATATTCCTACAAATCTGTTTTATCAGAATTAAGAAAAGTTGTGTATATCCCTGTGAAACTGGATAGTCATGAACTAACTGAAAGTAATAGCAATTCTAGTATCGTTTATGATTTATCGGACGTTTCAAAAAAGGAGCGCATTCATTATTTGAGGTTTTATGGAATTGAAAATGAGTTGGTTTTTGTAACATCTCAAGAATTAATTTATTTCAACTCCTTTGGTCAAAAAGTTTGGTTTCTATTGGTTACGTTTCCAATTCAAATCCAATTACTCATACTTGGCTTGTTTAAAAAAGATATTTCTGGTTTGAGCTTTGTTTTAAAAAATGTATTAATCACTTCTAATTTTCTGAGACTTTGTAAACTTCAAAAAATAAAGGATGTGTATATGTTTGGGATATATGATACTAATTCAGCTTTTTTAAGTTATAGTTTAATGAAAAATAATAGTTATGTACATCAGATCACATCAGAAGTGCCTATCTATAAATGGAATAAAATAATAGTGACCAATGAATTAATTTTGTGCAGTGAATATCAGTTTGCTGAAATTGAAGCCTTTAAAAAAACGGTTGTATATGATACCTGTAAATTATTTGGTCCCGAGTTATATTATAAAGTCGCCGATTTATATCAATTACCAGCAGTAAAAAATAACAAAGTGGCGTTTTATTCAACTGGTGGTTGGGTACGAAATAAATTAGGGAATATTGACCAAGGTGTAGATATTGAATCTTTTGAAGAAAAAATTTTAAAGCATATCGATGAATGTCTTTCTGAATATAAAGAGTTAGAGTTAATTATTTATCCTCATCCAAGAGAAAAGGTTTTTTTTGACCAATCCATCGAGTTGTTATATCAACATTACTTGAAATTTTTGCCAAACTGTAAATTTACGATCAAAACTGAAAACATATTGACAGATGAGTTTTTTAACGAATGTTATTTGGCTATATGTTTTATTTCAACCGTTATGTTTGAGAGGGTTCACGCCAAAAGGCAATCCGTTTTGATGTATCAAAATGAGAAAGAATTCCCATTAAACAATAATGTTGACTATTTACATTTTATAAATAGTAAGGATGAACTTAAAACGATAATTAAAAAATGCTATTTTTAGTGAACCGAATAAATTAATTTAAGAATGTGCGGAATATTATCATACTATAAAAAAGAAGGCTTATCAAAAGATGATATTGCTGAGTCAATACATTCATTAGCTTCTATAAATCATAGAGGGCCTGATGGCGAAGGTGTTTGTTTAATTAATACAAAAACGAAGCAAATAGTTTCTTTACGGACACCCCTAACACCATCTGATTATAAATGTGATGTGAACTCACTGGTAGATATTGAAGACGGAAAATTTGATTTATTATTTGGGCATAAACGCTTAAGTATTTTTGATATTACAACCGCGGGCCATCAGCCTATGATTTTTGAAGATGGCTTAGTAATTTTATTTAACGGCGAAGTTTATAATTTTTGGGAAATCAGAGAAGATTTGAAACAAAAAGGATACACTTTTAAAACAAATTCAGATACTGAAGTGATTGTTAGAGCATATCAGGAATGGGGAGAAGCTTGTTTGAATAAATTTAATGGGATGTGGGCTATCGTGATTTACGATAGTAAAAAAAATAAATTATTTATTTCAAAGGATCGCTTTGGTGTGAAGCCCTTATATTATATTAAAAATGAGGAAAATTTAATTTTTGCTTCAGAAGTTAAACAATTTCGGAGTTTTAAAAAACAACATTTTTCTTTAAATAAACAAAGTATACAAACTTTTATTGATGAAGGTTCGCTTGATTATGATGACACCACTTTTTATAATGAAGTCACCAGATACAGAGCAGGATTTTATAGTTCGTATTTTTTTGATGACCATAAAATGGTAGAGGAACGTTATTATACTTTACCATCAAAAACCATTAAGATAAATCAAGAAGATGCTTTCACGGAATATAACAGACTATTTTCGTTAGCGGTTTCCCGAAGAATGAGAGCTGATGTAAAGATTGGAGTTGCAATTTCTGGTGGTGTTGATTCGAGCGCCATTTTATATCACGTGGTTGATTTGTTAAAAGATTCGGGAAATAAAGTAAATACATTTTCTGCTATTTTTCCTGGAATGGAAGGAGATGAATCTAATCACATTAAAATTATTGAAAACGATTTAAAGGATAAAATAAATGTGTTTTATACAAACCCTTATGAAGAATTTACAATTGAAGATTTAGTAAAACATATTTATCATCAGGATTTTCCGACAGATAGCGCATCTAATTATGCGGAATGGGCAGTAGCTCGATTAGTAAAACAAAATGGAGTAACGGTGCTACTTGGCGGGCAAGGTGGCGATGAAGTATTTGCAGGTTACCATCAACATTTTTATAAATATTGTAGGCAGATAATTTTGTCAGGAAATATTTTAAAATACCTTTCAGTTGCTAAAAATTATGCAAATATAAAGTCCTTAAATATTAACCGAATCCATTT
>JAYVIS010000053.1:0-13063 GCA_043769975.1 Bacteroidota bacterium | reverse complement strand
TAAGAAATTAAATGATGTTCAAATCCGTATGGAGCTGTATAAGCATAAGAAGGGATAAAAGAACCATTCCAAGATCCAGCCATGTTATAACGAACATCTTGAGTTACAATATGAGATGAGTTATTATCACAAGCTGCAGCACCAAAATTACAATCGTAATAAGTTGGGAAAGTACTTGCTCCTTTTTCTTCGTAAGAAGTAAAGAAGAATGCATTTGCTACATAATCAATTTGAGTTCCAATTGTATAGGTATAACCTGGTTTAAATTGAACGTCAGCAACTAATAATTTACCACCAGCTGGCACTACAAATGCTGCAAGGCCTAATTTAAATGCTTTTTCTCTGTAAACAGCCGCAGCAGTATCTAAAATTGTTAATAAAATTTTGTATGAAGTTGTTGCAGTAGCGCTAACTGTGTTTGCAGCTTGGTTATATTTAATTTTCTTAAAAGAAACTGTATCAGTCCCATAATTAGCTGCAGTAGTTCCGATAAAACCTGAACCAGATAAATTTGAAGCAGTATTATTAGTGAAAAGAGTTACAACTAAAGTATCTACAATTGCAGGATTTGGGTGCATTCTTGTATAAGCATAAACAATAGACATTGAATCTACTGAATAAGCATTACCTAAACCAGTAAATGTAGTTAAAGGATCAGCTAAAAAAGGAACTCCTTTAACGTCTAAGATATCACCTAAATGGTGAACCCAGCATGGAGCAAAAGTACCAGCTCCAAATTCGCCATAACCTAAAGAATCAGGAAATAAGTAGTTTGAATTTAATTCAGCAATATTAGCATTAAGAACATCAATTGCATTTCCGTAGTTAAACCAACCACCAGTTACAGCAGCAGTTTTGTTTTTATTTGAACTAAATTTCTGCATATCAAAACTTAAAGTTTTAGTAAGTTTTCTGTCAGAATATGTTTTTGGTTGAGTAGTCATTTGTGCTAATGACGATGCTACGATACCAACTGTAGCAATAATTGTAAAAATTTTTTTCATGGTTCGAAAGTTTAATGATTAGTTTATTTACCCCAAAAATAATGAAAAAATTTAATAATATAACAAAACCTTAATTTTTTTTTAATGTTTAACAAAATAAACTCGTTTTACAAGTTATTTTCAAGTCTGTTTGTTACATTTGGCTTATGTTAATAAATGAAACTCAACAACTTGTTAAATTCAGTGAAGTTGATTCGCTACGTGTAGTTTGGCATGGCCACTATGTTCGGTACTTTGAGGATGGAAGAGAAGCGTTTGGTAATGAATATAATCTTGGGTATTTAGATATGTATCAACATGGTTTTGCAGTTCCCTTAATTGATTTAGAAATAAAATTTAAACGTATTTTAGAATATGGTGATATTGCCATCATCGAAACCCGTTTTATTGATTCGCCTGCAGCAAAACTTATTTTTGAATATATCATTAAAAGTAAAAATCATGGTCATGTGGTTTGTACTGGTAAAAGCACACAAGTATTTATGATTCCTGAAACAAAAGAGTTACACATCACCATTCCTCCGTTTTTTGAACAATGGAAAAAGAAATGGATAACCAATTAACAATTCTTTGTAGTTAATTTTCAGTATGGAGTTACCATTTTCAATATCTTTGCCACATGTATAAATTATTACTCTTAGCCTTTTTTCCTTTTTTTTGTTTTTCGCAATCCTTTAAATTGGTTAAAGATTCGGCTGTTTTAAAATTAAAAATCGAAAATATGAGTAAAGCATTAAATACCATTGATGCTGATTTTGTTCAAGAAAAAAATTTAAGTGTATTGTCCGAAAAAATAATAAGCAAAGGACATTTAATGTTTAAAAAGGAAAATTTATTACGTTGGGAATACTTTACGCCTTCTAAATATTTAATAGTTATTAATAAAGAAAAAGTATTCATCAAGGATGAAAAAAAGACTTCGAAATACGACATGAATAGCAATAAAGTATTTAAAGAAATAAATGACATTATGCTTTCTTGTGTGCAAGGAACCATTTTTAAATCGAGTAAATTTAAAACCTCTTATTTTGAAAATGAAAAATTTTACAAACTCGAATTGACTCCAACCAGCAAAAACATGAAAGATAGTTTTAAAAAAATAAACTTATTTTTCGATAAAAATGTAACTTCCGTTTCTAAAATAGAAATGATAGAAGCGAGCGAAGATTTTACATTAATTGAATTTTTAAACAAAAAATTAAATGCACCTATTTCAGAAAATAGTTTTATTATTAAGTAGCATTTTATTAGTTTCAAGCTGTAGAATTTCTAAATACAATCATCGTCATTGTGATAAAGTAGTTTTGAATCAGGAGTTTATTAAGCCTGTTTTAAAAGGGGATGACGCATTACGTTTTAATGCCACGATTGATATTTTGAAAAATCATTTAACGGGTTTGATAATTGTAAAACAAACAGATTCAATAACAAAACATATTGTGTTTGTGACTGAATTAGGAATGAAATTGTTTGATTTTGAATTGAAAAATAACGAAATGAATACAGCTTATGTATTCGAACCTTTAAATAAACCTAAACTAATCGATGTGTTAAAAACAAATTTCAAATCAATGCTTTTGCTTTCTGAATTTGGAACTAATGATTGTAAATATGAAAAGGGCAATGATGTTTTTTATGTCTCCAGAAACGAAAAAAATAAGCAGTTCTTTACTGTATCTAAAACGAAAGGATTAACGCAAAAAGAAACTTTTCGCAAACGCAAAAGAACATCGAGAGTAATTTATAATTTTGACTCTACTACAGGAAATTACACCCATATTACATGTAAACAATATGGTTTAATTAAATTTTATTTTGAACTAACAGAAATACAAAAATAAATATGACCACAACTTTTTTGCTGAATGATTTTTATACTATCAAATCAACTCAATTAATAGAAGATAATAAGTTAACTGCTGAGATTGTTTTAAATAGCGAACATCCCATATTTAAAGGACACTTTGAGCAAATGCCAGTTGTGCCAGGTGTATGTCAAACTCAGATTATAAAAGAGATCTTGCAATTGCATTTTAAAAAAGAGTTAATGTTACAAAAAGGTGATAATATTAAATTTTTAGCAATGATTATTCCTACTCAAATAAAAAATATTTTTGTTGAAATTAATATAAATAATCAATTAGAAAATTATCAAGTTGATGCTAAATTGTTTTCAGAATCGACTATCTTTACCAAATTTAAAGGAACTTTTATTACAATTTAATATACATGGCAACTAAAGAATTATTGAACAAACAAAACGACAAAACAGTTTTTAAAATTGTATTAACTGTAAGTGCATTAATTTGTGTGGTTGTAGTGGTTTTAAATCAAAAATTAATTCCTGTACCAAATTCTTTTCCTGATTTTATTTATAAATTACCAAAGCTAAATGCGTTTTTAAATGGTAGTTGCAGTGTTTTATTAATTGCTTCCTTATGGGCTATTAAAAAAAGAAATTTTGAGTTACATAAAAAATTAAACTTAACTGCTTTTTTATTATCATCTCTTTTTTTAATTTCATATGTAACTGCTCATTATTTTATCCCTGACACGATTTTTGGAGATATGAATCATAATCATGTTTTAGAAACTGACGAATTGCAAGCAGTTTCAAGTACAAGAGGTATTTATTTAATTATTTTATTGAGCCATATTTTTCTTGCAGTCATCGTTTTGCCTTTAATTTTATTATCATTTTATTACGCCTTAAAAGACGATAGAGTTAAACATAAAAAAATTACACGTTTTAGTTATCCAATTTGGCTTTATGTAACAATAACAGGTGTTGTCGTTTATTCTATGATTTCCCCATATTATAATTACTAATTAATTGAGAATCTCTAAGGTTATTTTTTTGCATACCTTTTTGTATATTTAACAAATATTTATGGCATTAAGGCAAACACAAAACTTTAAGTTATTACAAAAACTTTCACCCCAGCAAATTCAGTTAATGAAGTTGTTGCAATTACCTACCGTTGCACTTGAACAACGGATAAAAGAAGAGCTAGAATTAAACCCAGCTCTTGAAGAAGATACGCTTTCAGATGTTGAAGAAACGGAAAATGAATATGATGAAGTTGATTCTAATGAAGCGGTTGAAGAAAATGATTTTGAAGAAAAACAACCTGATAAAATTGAAGATGGTTATGAACTAGAAGATTATATGGGTGACGATGAAATGGATTCCTATAAATATGAAATTTCAAATAGTAGTTCTGATGATGAAGTTTTTCAGGCAGTTGCTGTTGAAGGTCCAGATTTTCATTCGCAACTTGAGGAACAATTAGGCTTAAGAGATATTACAGAAGAGCAATTTACAATTGGATTATATTTGATTGGTTGTATTGATGAAGATGGTTATATCCGAAGAGAATTAGATCTAATTGTTGATGATTTAGCATTTTCTCAAAATATTCCGACAACAATTGAAAAACTAAATGAAGTTCTCAGTATCATTCAAGAATTTGAGCCTTCTGGAGTTGGTGCACGTAGTTTACAGGAATGTTTATTGATTCAGTTGAATAGAAAACCTGTTAAGGCAAAAGAAACGCATTTAGCAATTGAGGTTATTAAAACAATGATGGACGAGTTTTCGAAAAAGCATTACGATAAAATAATTCGAAAACTAAATATTGAAGATGATGATTTAAAAGATATCATCGCTGAAATCACACAATTAAATCCTCGTCCAGGTAATTCGGAAGGCGATAATAAAAGTCAAGTAACTGAAATTGTTCCGGATTTTAATATTTCTGTTGATGATGGTGTTCCTGAATTAAGCATTAATCAAAGGAACTTGCCTGAATTAAAAATTAGTGCGGATTATATTGAAATGTTGAAAGAGTATTCTCGCATGAAAGAAAAAGCGGGAAAAGAAGCAACCGGTTTTGTAAAAGGAAAAATAGAATCTGCACAATGGTTTATTGAAGCTTTGCAACAAAGGCATACTACAATGTTGGTTTCAATGCATGCTATTATGATGTATCAATATGATTATTTTGCGACAGGCGATGAATCCAAATTGAAGCCAATGATATTGAAGGATATTGCTGATACGGTAAATTTAGATATTTCTACGATTTCGCGTGTTGCAAATAGTAAGTATGTTCAAACGCCTTATGGTACGTTTTTATTAAAAACATTTTTTTCAGAGTCATTAAGCACTGAAGGAGGCGAAGAGGTTAGTACGCGTGAAGTGAAAAAAATACTTCAAGAATGTATTGCGAATGAAAACAAAAAAAGGCCTTTAACAGACGATGCTTTATGTGAAATTTTAAAAGAAAAAAGTTATCATATTGCGCGTAGAACGGTTGCAAAATATCGTGAACAACTTGATATTCCAGTAGCTAGAATGCGAAAGGAAATTTAGAAACTCATTCCGATTGAAAATCCTGCCCAAAGTTGAAAGTAATCAGGATGAAATCCAAGCGCATCGTTACTCATAACAATAGGTGTTACAGCGCCTCTAAAAAATAAGCCATCATCTTGTTTTTGATAGCGGTATCCGCAACGCCATACACTAAATAAAATATTTTCCCACTGATAAACATCTGGCTGATTTGGTTTTTCATTATATCTTCTTTGCAATGTACCACCTAAGCCTAATTCCAAATGATGAGGGTTTTTAAAAAAGATAAAATTATTTTCTAAAACAATAATTGGCTCATAATAAATTGAATTCATATTAATAGCGCAACCAACTCTTGCACTAATTTTTAATTTTTCTCGGTAAAAATATATCCTGTCAATGTTTAAGGAGTAAAGACCTGCATTTCCTCCCAATTCTATAAATCCAGCTGTCTTCGCTGGATTTAACGAATAATCATGAGGCGGTTTCATAACATAAGTTTCTTGAGCAAAAAAAGTAAGATTGATCAATGAAAATAAAAGCCAATAAAAACGACGCATATCTATAAAATTAGAGAGGTTAATAATTATATTTATTTTTCCAACGCTGCTTCAAGTATTCTTTTAATTCTCTTTCGCGCGCATTTTCCGAAGGATTAAAAAGCGTTGTTCCTGAAATTTCGCTTGGTAAAAATTCTTGCTCAATGAAATTATTTTCATAATCATGCGAATATTTATATTCATCACCATATCCTAATTCTTTCATTAATTTTGTAGGCGCATTGCGAAGTGCTAACGGAACAGGTAAATCACCAGATTGTTTAACTAATTGTTGTGCTTTATTAATAGCCATGTAACTACTATTGCTTTTAGCTGAACATGCTAAATAAGTAACTGTTTGTGATAAAATAATTCTGCTTTCGGGATATCCAATCACGTTAACAGCTTGAAAACAATTATTTGCCATAACTAAGGCTGTTGGATTTGCATTTCCAATATCTTCAGATGATAATATTAATAAACGACGAGCAATAAATGATGGGTCTTCTCCTCCTTCTATCATTCTTGCCAGCCAATACACGGCTGCGTTTGGATCAGAACCACGAATGGATTTAATAAAAGCTGAAATAATATCATAATGCTGTTCCCCACTTTTATCATAAAGTGCTAAGTTTTGTTGAATGTATTTTTTTACCAAATCATCTGTAATTATGATTTCATTCGAATTGATACAGTTAACAACAATTTCTAATGCATTTAATAATTTGCGGCCATCTCCTCCAGATATTCTAATTAAGGCTTCGGTTTCTTTTAATACAATTTTTTTTGTTTTCAAAAAAACATCATTAGTAATTGCGTTATTAAGTAAAGAAATTAATTCATCTTTAGTTAAATGTTTTAATACATATACTTGACAACGCGATAAAAGTGCTGGGATAACTTCAAAACTTGGATTTTCGGTAGTTGCGCCAATTAATGTAACTATTCCCTTTTCAACTGCATTCAATAATGAATCTTGCTGAGATTTGCTAAATCTATGTATTTCATCAATAAACAAAACTGGTTTTTCTACCTTAAACAAACCACCATCTCCCTGCGCTTTTTCAATAACCACTCTAACATCTTTAACTCCAGAATTGATTGCACTCAATGAGTAAAACGGTCTTTTTAACGTATTAGAAATAATTTGAGCTAAGGTTGTTTTTCCAACACCAGGCGGGCCCCAAAGTAAGATTGATGGCAATAAATTTTGTTCAATAGCTTTTCTTAAACCTGAATCAATCCCTATTATTTGTTGTTGCCCAATATAATTTGATAAATTAGTTGGTCTAACACGTTCTGCTAAAGGTTGCATATATTAGATTAAATTAGAGTTCAAATGTTAACAGAAATTAGTTATTTCTCTTATGAGTATAAAAGTAAATTTATTATATTTACCTAAACAAAATATTTAATAACAATGGTTACTATAAAAAACATAATTGTATCTGCTTCAATCCTAACAATAGGTATATTATCTATAAACGCTGTTCCTAAAGGGGAACCAAAAGATGCGCTTGATAAGCGTATTTTTAAAGTTGTGATGACGGAAGTTAAAGAAGGCGCTGCTCCTAAGAAAGGGTTAGATGATGAAATTGAGTTTAAAGGTGGCAAAATGTTTAGCCAGTTTTTATTTGATAAATTAGAATACAAATGGATAAAGTATGAAGTGAAAAAGGATTCAGTATTTACAGATGAAGAGCAAAATGAGGTTCATTGGGTAGAGGCTGAAATATCAAATACCGATGCAAGTGATCAAACGATGTTAATGACTTGTACGGTTGAAGATTATGATATTCAAGGTACTATTAAAATCACTAAAAAAGATAAGTTGAAAAAGAAATACGAATTCACTGGGAAAGAAAAAGATAAAAAGAAGAAAAAATAATTTTAATAAAATTTAAAAAGGGGCTAGCAATATTGTTAGCCCCTTTTTTTATGATAAGAATTTTGCTCTTATGTTTGAAGTTTTTATTTGTAAAGCATCTTCATCAACTCTTCATCTTTGCGATACACATCAATGTATAACTTAAGCCCAGTACTATCTGCTTGCGCTGTATAATACCTCGTGTAAATAGGTAATCTTTTTCTTAAATTTATTTTTCGTTGTTGCTGATTGCTAAAATATAATTGTAAGCTATCATGTGTGTAATGCAAGCTATCATCTCTAATCAAAAAATCTGCAAGTTGAGCGTATTGTTCAAGTCTTATACATCCATGGCTTTGAGCCCTAGAACTTGTTTTAAAATAACGTTTTGAATTTGTATCATGTAAATAAACGCCAAATGGATTATTAAAATTAAATTTCAAAACACCTAAACTGTTTTCTTCACCTATACGTTGCCTAAAACGAACCGGTAAATAATTTTTAGAATATTTTTTCCATGGGAGTTTAGTATAATCTAAAACTTGATTATGATTTCCAATAACTTCAAAATGTTTTTTTTCGATATAACTAATATCTCTTTGTACTGCTGGTAATATTTCTTTTGTTGCTATGGATAATGGAGCATTCCAATACGGATAAATTAACAAATGATCTATTTTACTCGTTAAAATTGGAGTTTGTGTTTCTGGCTTTCCACAAACAACAGCAGATTGCATCACAACCGTATCTTTTTCGAATAGTACAAGCCAAAATGCTGGAATATTAATGAAAGCATATCTTTCAGGGAATTTAGATTCTTCCCATCTCCAGCGCTCCATCGACATACTAATTTGTTTTATTATTTTCTCTCGATTATAGGATAAGGCTTGTTTTGTATATTTTCCTAATTTTCCGTCTGGTTGAATAAACCATTTTTTTTGTAACCCATTAATTGCTTTTGCTAATTTCGAACTATCACTTAATGTGCTTAACGTATCTAGAAAACCTTGTTTAATAAGATTTTTTTTAATTAAGTCCATTTTTTTTATTGAATCTGTTTCTGAAACAAATGGAATAGAATCAACATTAAAATATAATTTATCATTTAAAATTTTCGCTAATTCTTTTTTTAGCATTCGGTAACCATAATGTTTTGGTTCAAGCGAATCAAGCGCTGATTTTATTTTATTTTTAGAATATCCATCCAAAAGAATACTATCCCATCCAGTTTTTAATTTCGAGAAATTAACTTGTAGTAATAAACTATCAGGGTAAAACCGTCCTTTATTTAAGTGTGCACCCATTAAGTAATACGCATTACTCAACAATAAATCTGTTTTCACTAATGAACTGATGTTCACGTAATCTTTTTGTGTATTGATTAGTGCTAATTCTCTGTTAATTTTAGAGTATTGATAATCATCAGGTATTAAACCGTAATACTTCGAATCCTTAATAATGCTTATTAAACTATCTCCTTTTGAATTTAATTGAGCTTGATTAAACCAATTGAGTTTGTTTGAATAGTTTTTTTTAAAAAAACGGTAAGTAATTAATTCAGTTGAGTCAATGATGAGAGTAGAATCAGCCTTTATAAAAAAGTCTAATTCTTTTTCGACTTCCTTCTGTAATTCCTGAGGTGTAGAAACTTTTACAGTTGTAATTTCTTTTTCTTCTTTATCGTTACACGAAAAGAAAATAAACGTAATTATTATAAAAAAACAAAGCCTCATCTTTGTATAAAGATAAGGCTTTGATTTATATATTCGAATATTATTTAGTAACGTTGAATTTACCCGATTTTATGGTTTGATTGTTTTTATCAATTACCGTATATAAATATATTCCACTAATTAAGGTTGAAACATCAAGTTTAATCTTTCCATTTTCAAAATTTTCAGAAACAACAACTTTACCAGTAATGTCGTAAGCTATAATTTTAGAGGCGTTTAAGCTTGTTGTATTAAAGTTAATAATTGAATTTGATGGATTTGGAAATACAGAAATTTCTATTGCGTCTTTACTATTTTCATTAACACCTACCGTTAAATAATCTTTTAATACGGTTACAAATGTTTGAGTACTAGTTCCGCCTAAAGCAGAAGACACTGTTGATGTTGAAATAGAAAATACAGGAGCTTTAGATGCACTAGGAGAATAAAAATCATAATTAAACTGAGTAATATTTACAGATCCAATAACAGGAATTGTTCCATTTAATACTTGAGAAGTTGTTAATCTGATAATATCTGTAAAAGATCTGCCAACCAAAGTTAATGTTCCAGTTGCGTCAGCAGTTACTGTACAAAGACCAGTAAATGTACCATTATTTCCTAAAACAGTTAAGCTTCCACCAACTGCAGAAGTTACAGTAGAAATTGCGGTAAATGGATATTGAGCAAACTTTGCAGGTGTAGCATAATTAAGGTTTACAGCTATACCGTTAGCAGAAATATTTCCACCATAATAATTTAGTCCTGTAGCACTAGCTTTATAATAAGCTAAGTTGGCAGTTCCAGAAGACACAGCAACATCAGCAGATGGATATGCCGGATTAGCTGCGAAAACAGTTACATAAGTGTTTGAAATAGACGAATGCATAACAGGAGTGTAACTCCATACTGATCCTATACCCGAAGCACCAGACGCAACAGTATCACATTGAACTCTAGCGTAATCAATATTTAAATAAGCTGGTGCATGATTAGCCTGAGTTAATGTTTGAGCATTTGAATAACTAATTGATAGTAATGCCAAGCATGAAAGTAATATTTTTTTCATAAAATTTATTTTAAGTGTTTATCAAATATATTTATATTATTGTGATTTTCAAAATAAAATGCTTAAAAACATTACCTATTCAAATGATTTAAAATTCTTTTTACACTAATTAAATTGGACTTTAGTCTTTTTTTATATTACATGAAATTGTTTTTCTTATTATTAAAAAACAATTTTACCAGGGTTTAAAATTAGATTTGGATCGAATAATTTTTTAATATTTTGCATTAATAATAATTGATGTGCTGGAAATACAATTGATAGGTAATCTTTTTGTACCAAACCAATGCCATGCTCACCGCTTATTGTACCACCTAATTTTTTACATAATTCAAATATTTCGGTAATTCCTTTTGGTAATTCTGTTTCCCAAACCTCATCACTCAATTCCCCTTTAATAATATTTACATGTAAATTTCCATCTCCTGCATGCCCGTAGCAAACACTTTTAAATCCATATTTTTCTCCAATGGCTTTTACTCCTTTTAAAAGTACTGGTAATTCTGCTCTTGGAACAACGGTATCCTCTTCTTTATAAACCGAATTACTTTTTACTGCTTCGCCAACTTTACGTCTAATTTTCCAAAGAGATGCTTTTTGTTCTGCACTGTCAGCCATTAAAATCTCATCACAACCATGTGCAATCATAATGTCATTTATGGTTTCACAATCATTAAACAGCACGTCTAAATTATTTCCATCAACTTCTATTAGTAATAAAGCTTGCCATTCGGGTTTAATTTTGAAATTGACTTCACCGGCATATTTTATACTCCAATCGATGGCATCACGTTCCATAAACTCCATGGCGCTTGGCGTTATTCCAGATCTAAATGTTGCGCCCACTGCTTCACAAGCTTTTTCGGCAGATGTAAATGGCACTAACATTAACAAATCGTGTTTTGGTAATGGAATTAATTTAAATACAATTTTAGTTATAATTCCAAGTGTTCCCTCGCTTCCAACCATTAAGTGCGTTAAATTATATCCTGTAGAATATTTTAATGTATTTGCGCCTGTCCAAATGATATCGCCATTTGGTAAAACCATTTCAATATTTAATACATAATCTCGTGTTGTGCCATATTTAACTGCCTTTGGCCCTCCACTGCTATGAGCTACATTTCCTCCCAGTGAACAGCTTCCCCAACTTGCTGGATCTGGTGGATAAAACAAACCAACTTTTTTTACTTCTTCTTGAAAGTTATAATTTATTACCCCTGGTTCAACAGTTGCTTGTAAGTTACGTTCATCTATTTTTAAAATATGTTTGAAGCGTTCCATACTAATAATAATTCCGCCTAATATTGGCAAGGCGCCACCACTAAGACCTGTTCCGGCACCTCTCACAGTAACTGGTAATTTATGAGCGTTTGCCAATTTCATTATTTCTGAAATTTGTAAAACTGTTTTTGGTTTTAAAACTATTTCAGGTTTAAATACTAAATCCTCAGTTTCATCACGACCATATTTTTCTAAATTTTCTTCATCTAAAAAAATGTCTTCCTCGTCAATAATTTGTTTTAATAGATTTACAATTGTTGCATCAATTTTTTGGTATTCGAGATTCATGGTTTTAGAAATAATTTTTATTTTACTAATTTAATTACTGCCCATTCATTTTTATTGTAACTCTCTATAAAAGTTAAACCAATAGTTTGAGCTAATTTTTTTAATTCTTCTACATCTGCCGAAAAGAAACCGCTTAATAAAATATAACCACCTTTTTTTAAGCAGGTAAAATAGTTTGGCAAATCTTGTTTTAAAATATTTTTATTAATATTCGCCAAAATAATATCAAAGGTTTCTTGCTTTGGTAATAGTGTAGCATCTCCTTTTTTAAATTCTATTTCCGAGCAATCATTTATCTCAGCATTTTCTATACTGTTTTCAATACTCCAGTCGTCAATGTCAATTCCTAATAAAGTTGTTGCTCCTAATTGTTTTGCTAATATTGCTAAAATCCCTGTTCCGCAACCCATATCCAAAATAGATTTGTTCTTAAAATCTAAACTAAACATTGTTTTACTTACCAGCCAAGTTGTATCATGATGCCCAGTACCAAAACTCATTTTAGGAGTAATAACAATGTCGTGCTTTACATTTTCAGACTTATCATGAAAATGAGCTCTTATGCAAACTAAATCATCAACATAAACTGGCGAAAAATTCTTTTCCCATTCTTCATTCCAATTTGTTTTTGGGATTTCGGTTCGAATGTATGAAAATATAAAGTCTTCAAATTTTAAATCTTTTACTAAATTTTCATTTTCTAATTCGTCTTGTATATAAGCATCCAAACCAAAATCATTTTGGGTAAAACTTTCAAAGCCAATGTCTGCTAAAAGAGCAATTAGTATATCTGAACCAGGCTCAGGAGGTGTTACGTTAAATGAGTATTGAATATAATTCATGGGTTGGGTTTTATTTTTAATAGGATATTGAACAGCTCAAATTTTACTTCTAAAAATGTTCGTCAGTTTAATTGAAATTAAATAATAACTCTAAAAAGAATTAA
>JAYVIS010000052.1:0-2427 GCA_043769975.1 Bacteroidota bacterium | reverse complement strand
TTTAAATCAAATCATATTTAAATTTACTTTTTATGTACATTTTTTTTTAAATATTTATTTGGGCGTTGCCTTCGGCCAGGCTTTTCGTTGCAATCTTTTTGTTCGTTCCTCTCAAAAAGGATTTCCACTTCAATCCTTAACGCAGTTTTTTAAATTAAATCATATTTAAATTTACTTTTGATTTACCTGTTTTTTTATAATATTTATTTGGGCGTTGCCTTCGGCCAGGCTTTTCGTTCCAATCTTTTTGCTCGTTCCTCAAAAAAGGATTTCCACTTCAATCCTTAACGCAGTTTTTTAAATCAAATCATATTTAAATTTACTTTTGATGCATTTATTTATTAGCTAGATAAGATTTCTTTTGGACAGATTTCAATATGAGCATAAATTCAAGTTCGCGTTAAGGATTGTAACGAAAATCCTTTTGCCTGTTCTTTGCAAAAGATTGCAGTGTAAAGCCTGACCCGCAGGGTAACGTCCAAATCCTTAATAAATTTATTTCAATACTTTTGAAGGCAAAAGTATCCAAAACCTTATGATTTTGTGAAAGGCAATTCCTGCGGACCGCTGCTAAAATGAATCCTTTGGCTCTTCCTACGCATATTCATTTGACAGCTATTGCTGCACAAAATCATAGCCTAACATACGAAGTGTAAACTTCGAAAGTAAATATAAATCTGCGTTAAGGATTGTAACGAAAATCCTTTTGCCTGTCTCCTGCAAAAGATTGGAGCGAAAAGCCTGGCCGAAGGCAACGCCCAAAAAGAAACGTCTTAATTTCGTTTAATAATAACCTGAGAAGGAAGTTGAATACCGTATAGTTCAAAAATAAAATTAACCAAACCTTCCATTTCTTCTTTGGTATTGTATTTTGATAAGGAAAAACGAATTGAATTTTCAGCTTCTTCTTTTGATAAACCCATTGCATTTAAAACATGAGAACTTTCGGTAGTTGCTGAAGTGCAAGCAGAACCAAGTGCTACGGCATATTTAGATTTAAGGTGAGAGAAAAGAGTATCTCCATTTTTTAATTTAGGGAAATAAATATTAGAGGTATTATACAAACGGTAACGAGTAGAACCATTGATGCGCAATTCGGGAACCTCCAATAATTGATGTTCTAAATAACCTCTTATTTTTGAAATATGGGCATTGTTTTCCCAAAATTCTGTTTTAGCAATTTCGCAAGCCTTTCCTAAACCTACAATTGATGGTACATTCAGCGTTCCGCTACGTTTGCCATTTTCTTGTGAGCCACCGTGAAACAAGGGGATTAAATTAACGCGTGGGTTTTTTCGTCGCACATATAAGGCTCCAACTCCTTTTGGTGCAAATAATTTGTGGCCTGAAATACAACACACATCAATTCCCATTTCATTAACATCAATTGGTAGTTTACCGGCTAATTGTGTGGTATCGCTAAAAAAAATAGCCTCGTGTTGGTGGGTGATTTCTGAAATTTTTTCTAAATCTTGTAACACACCAGTTTCATTATTAGCTGCTATGGCAGATACTAAAATAGTTTTTGGAGTAAAGCTTGCTTTCAATTCATCTAAATCTATCCGGCCTTCTCTATCAACTTTTAGATAAGTTATTGTAGCTCCAAGTTCTTTTAAATAGTCGCAGGTATCCAAAACAGCTTTATGTTCTGTTTGAGTTGTAATGATATGATTTCCTTTACTCTTATAAGCTTCAAAAATGCCTTTTAAGGCCATATTGATTCCTTCAGTTGCTCCAGATGTAAAAATGATTTCGCTTGGCTCAGCTTCAATAAAATGAGCAACTTGTTGTCTTGCTTTTTCTATGGCGCCACTGGCGTACCAGCCAAATTCGTGAGTTGAGCTATTTGCATTTCCAAAGTGCTCACTAAAAAAAGGAAGCATCTCTGCTAAAACTCTTTCATCTACTGGTGTTGTGGCGTTATAATCTAAATATATCAAAATGAAAAAGTATAAATTAAAGATCAAATAATAGTCTAATTCCAGCATTGTATTTTGGAATTTCTTGATAATTACCTTGAATAAAATCAAGAGGTCTGTATTCTGCAAAAAAAGTGAAGGGATAATATCCAATATTCACAAATCCTCTGAAATCTGTGTATTGATGAATAAATCTGTTTGTTAATTTGGTGTTGCCTTCATACAGGATGGTATGCCTAAAGAATAACGGGAAATAATAGCCAACTCCTAAATCAATTATGCATTTTGATGTAAACGATTTTTTTAATTTTTGATTTCCAGAGGAGATTCGAATTTTAAGTTCTGGATTGAGACTTAAATTTGAATATTTTTCATTTAATTTTTTATATTGTGAATTTAAACCATTTGCTGTATCATTTGCGAAATAGTGTTGACTATATCCAGCACCAAATCCAACTAAAAAGCCAATATGTTTACTAAGTGGACTCCAAAAATATTGCGTAAAAGC
>JAYVIS010000051.1:0-2105 GCA_043769975.1 Bacteroidota bacterium | reverse complement strand
AAAATAAGAGATGGAAAATTAGATGAAGCTATTTACGAATTATTAGAGTCTTCATCAAAGGCAATGAGTGTAACACGTGTAAATGCTTGGGTGTTTGATGATGAAAAAAATCAAATTCAGTGTATTGGTAATTTTGATTCTAGAGAAAATAAATTAGTTCCCCAAAGTGCTCTACCTCGAATAGCAATGCCATTATATTTTAGTTTATTTGAATCGGAAAAAATAATATTAACTCGTGATGCTTTTAATGAGCCTAAGACAGCAGAATTATTAGAGTTCTATTTAAAACCACATGATATTAGGGCATTAATGGATATTCCTGTTCGTATTGAAGGTGAAATGATTGGAGTTATTTGTTTTGAAAATGTTGGTGCTCCAAGAGAATGGAATTTACAAGAACAAAAATTTGCCTTAGTCGCTGCTCAAATGCTTTCATTAATTCTGGAAACTCATAATAAGCAAAAAGCAACTTTAGCATTGGAAATATCGCTTGAAGAACAAAAGATCTTATTACAAGAAGTTCATCATCGTGTAAAAAATAATTTAGCAATTGTTGCCAGTTTGATGAATTTACAACGGGAAAAGGCTAAGGATGAATACCATAAAGATTTGTTTTTAGAATGCAGAAATAGAATTGATTCTATAGCAACTGTTCATGAATTAATTTCAAATGCAAAATCGTATTCGAAATTTAATTTTAAAGATTATTTAACACAAATAATTGAGCATATTTCTGAATCCTACAGTTCTTTAAAACACATTAAAATTGTTCAAGGTTTAACGGAAGTAAATATTGACATTTCGTATGCTATTCCTTTAGCTTTAATTGTAAATGAGTTAATTACAAACGCCTATAAGCATGCCTTTATTGGAATTAATAACGGCATCATTGAAGTTTCTCTATTAGAAAATAATAACCAAGTTTTTTTAAATATCAAAGATAACGGGCATGGTTTTGATAAATCTATAATTTCTAAAAATTCAATTGGGATGGATATTTTGGATGGATTAGTTGAACAGATAAATGGTACTTGTAAATTAACAAGTGATAAAAATGGAACTAATTATAAAATTTCGTTTTCAAAAAAATAAATTGCATTTTAGCTCAAAATTTCCAATATGAGTTTTATAACTTCCGAATTAAAAAATAATGTAGTAATCATTACATTAAATAGACCAGATAAATTTAATAGTTTTAATCGTGAAATGGCTTTAGAGTTACACGATGCACTTGATAATGCTGAAAAAAATGAAACTATACGTGCCATTGTTTTAACAGGAACAGGAAAAGCATTTTGCGCTGGTCAGGATTTAGCTGAAGCTATTGATCCAAATGGACCAGGTATTGCTAAAATTGTAGATGAGCATTACAATCCTATTATTTTGCGTTTAAGAAGTATAGAAAAACCAATTATAGCTGCTGTAAATGGAGTAGCTGCTGGAGCAGGTGCAAATATTGCCTTAGCGTGTGATGTTGTTACGGCAACACATTCCGCATCTTTTATTCAAGCTTTTAGTAAAATAGGATTGATACCTGATAGTGGTGGAACATTTTTTTTACCACGCTTAATTGGATTTCAAAAAGCTTCAGCACTCATGATGCTTGGCGATAAAGTATCTGCAACTGAAGCGCAACACATGGGAATGATTTATAAAGTTTTGCCAGACGAAACTTTTATGGAAGATGTTTTAAAACTAGCGGAAACCCTTTCTAATATGCCAACTAAAGCAATTGGTTTTACTAAGAGATTACTAAATCAAAGCATGACCAATGATTTAAGCGCTCAATTGCTTCATGAAGGAAATTTGCAAGTAGAAGCTGCTAATTCGTATGATTATAAAGAAGGTGTTAATGCCTTTCTAGAAAAACGCAAGCCCGAATTTAAAGGATTGTAATCCTTTTACTTAACGTTTAATTGTTTACAATTTATCTGTAACTAACTAATTAGTATTTCATTATACGCTTAATTTTATGCTATGATGACAAAGAATTATTTTACCCTATTTTTTATATGTTTGGCTTTAATCGCTTATTCTCAACCCAAAAAAGAGTATTACGATGCCGAGCAACTTAAACTAAAATCAGAAACTAATATAGTAAAAGG
>JAYVIS010000050.1:0-11195 GCA_043769975.1 Bacteroidota bacterium | reverse complement strand
AGGTGATATGGGCGATGAAAAAATAATTCCTATTTATAAGGATCTTTATAATTACTATGAGGATAGCAGTTACTTGCAAATTTGTATTATAAAAGGGTTAGGACTTTTAAAAACGAAAGCCAGTTATGCTACCATTTTTGAATTACTTAAGAATAAAACGCCATTAACTGGAAGTGAAGGAAATATCACAAATATTTTGACCCCATTAAATGATAGTTTAGAACTTTGCGCAAACTTTTTTCCTGATTTACTGGTATTAACTTCCTTTGAAGAATATAAAACGCCCATCTATAATCTATTTGCTGATTTAGTTATGCGAAATATTATTCCGAGCAGTAAATATCAATTAAATCTACCTGCACTTATTACAGAGGCAAACAATGAGTTAAAGCGATATAATACTTCCGCCATTAAAGCTAGTAAATCATATGTAGAAGATGAGTTAGGTGAAAATCTAATTGATTATTATTCGTTTCAAAGTAGTGAAGAAGATAGCGTAAGAGGTAAAAAAGTTTATCCAAGTTATTTTAATATGATAGAAAATCATGCTGTTATTCTTGCACCATTTTACAAGTCTGATCCTGCGGTAAAAAAATACTTTGAAAAATTATTTAAAGTGAAGGATGAACAAATACTTTTAAATATTTATTTAATTGCTAATAAAAATAAAATACCTGTAAATGATACAGTTTGGAGATACTTTAGTAAAAACAAAAGTACTTTGCTTAAAACTTATGTTGAATTGTCTAAAATAAAAATGTTAGATAAATTTGATAAAGCTTTGTTATCCCAAGAGGATTTTTGTAAAACCAAAATAGAAAACGGAATCATTTTTGAAGAGCTAGATGATAGTGAGAATTCTATTGTAAAAGAAAAAGAAAAACCAGACAGTGTTTTTTATTATAGAAAAGAGCCTGTCATAAATAATAGAGAAGAAGGTGTTATCTATTTTTATGATCGCATTGATTCAAAAACAAAAACAAAAAGTTTAGCATATGCATATGTGAAAAAGCAAAAGGTTAGTAAAATTACTACTCAATTTGAAATTCTTAGTTTGAAAAGGGTTATTGAAAAAGGAAAAACAGCTGACGAAGTAATAAAGGAAATTAAAACTGAATTCTATTACAAAACAAGATTAAGATATGTTTTGGATAATAATGTTAGTGAATAAAACTGTTTTAGATAGTTGAAATAATTATCTAAAACAGTTTTTCTGTTTGTTTACTTTAATAATGCAAGTTGTAACACTTCCACCATTTGATTTACATATTTAAAAGTTAAGCCTTTTAAATATTCTGGTTTAATATCTAAAATATCTTTTTCGTTATCGGCGCATAAAATAATTTCTTTAATACCTGCGCGTTTTGCTGCTAATATTTTTTCTTTAATTCCACCAACTGGTAATACTTTTCCTCGTAAGGTAATTTCGCCAGTCATAGCCAAATGCTTTTTAACTTTACGTTTTGTAAGTGCTGAGGTTAATGCTGTAAGCATCGCAATTCCTGCACTTGGCCCATCTTTTGGAGTAGCTCCTTCTGGAACATGAATATGAATGTTATGATTCTCAAACAATTCAGAATCGATTTTTAATTCTTCGTTATGAGCTTTAATAAATTCCAATGCTAAGGTTGCACTTTCTTTCATCACATCTCCAAGATTTCCTGTTAAGGTTAATTTTGCATCTTTCCCTTTCGATAAACTTGTTTCGATGTATAAAATATCACCACCAACTTGTGTCCACGCTAAGCCTGTTACTACGCCAACTACATCATTACCTTGGTATTTTGATTTTTCGTGAGATGGTCCTAAAATTTTTGTTATGGTTGCTTCTGTTATTTTAGGTAAACTTTCATTTTTAGCAACATGTACTGCAAGATAGCGAGCAACTTTAGAAATCTTTTTTTCTAAACCACGTACTCCACTCTCTGCTGTATAGTTTTCTACAATATATTCTAATTGTTTATCAGTCAATTTTAATTGCGCTTTTTTTAAACCATTTTCCTCAACTTGTTTTGGTAATAAATGTTGTTTCGCAATTTCAATTTTTTCTTCAACGGTGTAACCACTTACTTCTATTATTTCCATTCTATCGCGCAATGCAGGTTGGATGGTAGATAAATTATTACAAGTTGCAATAAATAAAACTTTACTTAAATCGTATTCGGTTTCTAAAAAGTTATCGTAAAATGTTGTATTTTGTTCAGGGTCTAATACTTCTAAAAGTGCGGATGAAGGATCGCCATGATAATCAGAACCAATTTTATCTATTTCATCTAAAATAAAAACAGGATTAGAAGATTGTACTTTTTTTAAACTTTGTAAAATACGTCCTGGCATTGCTCCAATATAGGTTTTACGGTGTCCACGTATTTCACTTTCATCTTTCAATCCTCCTAAACTCATGCGAACGTATTTTCTATTTAAAGCTTTTGCAACACTTTTTCCTAATGAAGTTTTACCAACTCCTGGAGGGCCGTATAAACAAATGATTGGTGATTTTAAATCACCTTTTAATTTTAAAACAGCTAAGTGTTCGATGATGCGTTCTTTTACTTTTTCTAAACCAAAATGATCTTCATCTAAAATATCTTCAGCATGCTTTAAATCAAAATTATCAGTTGTGTATTCTCCAAATGGTAAATCTAATAAAAGTTCAACATAATTTGTTTGTACGCCAAACTCACCAGAATTAGGGTTCATACGAGCTAGCTTGCCAATTTGTTTTTCGAAAAGTTCAGCAATTTCTTTACTCCATTTTTTATTGACTGCTCTTGCTCTTAATTCTTCAATATCTTGTTCGTGACTTTTTTCACCAAGTTCTTTTTGAATCGTTTTTATTTGTTGGTGTAAAAAATAATCACGTTGTTCTTTATCTAAATCAACTTTTACTTTATTTTGAATTTGATTTTTTAATTCTAGTTTTTGTAATTCTTTAATTAAGTGAGATAAAACAAGCGTTGCACGTTCCTTTAAATTAGGCACTTCCAACATGCTTTGTTTTTCTGTTGCAGTAGCATTCATATTTGATGAAATAAAATTCACCATAAAATTTTGGCTTTCAATATTATTTAATGCAAAGCCTGCTTCTGTTGGTATTTGTGATGATTTTTGAATAATTTGTAATGCTGTATCTTTTAAGCTAGAAACAATTGCTTCAAATTCTTCATCATTTTTTTCAGGACGAGATTCTTCAAAGCTTTCCGTTTTAGCTTTATAGTATGGTTCTGATTGTGTAAATTCTTTTATTCTGAATCTTTTTTTACCTTGAATAATAACTGTAGTATTACCATCAGGCATGCGTAACATTTTTAATATTTGTGCTACGGTTCCAACGCTATTTAAATCTTCCTGACTAGGATCTTCAACTGTATCATTTTTTTGTGATACAACACCAATTATTTTATCTCCTTTAAAAGCATCCTTTATTAAATTGATAGATTTATCTCTACCAACAGTAATTGGGATCACAACACCAGGGAATAAAACCGTATTTCGAAGCGGTAATATTGACAGTAATGTTGGCACTTTTTCTGCGTGCATATTGTCTTCATCCTCAGTTGAAAGTAATGGTATAAAGTCGCTGTCCTCATCAATGATAGGTTCAAAGGGCATATTTGTGAATTGTTCGAAAAAACTCATAGTAAATAGTAATTGTGTACTCTTAAATATACGATTATTATGCCACAGGTTTTATAGGACTTTGTGGCAGATTTGAAATCAAAGGAGGATTTATGAAAATTTCGAGGAAATTCTTGAAATCAAATACTTTCAATAAAATTTTAACTGTTCTTACTTATTTCTTATCGCCCATTCTTTGGCGAAATAAGTTAAAATAATTGAGGCTCCAGCGCGTTTGATGCTTAATAAAATTTCTTCGCTTACTTTGTCACCATCAATCCAACCTTTTGCTGCTGCAGCTTTTACCATGGAATATTCGCCACTTACATTATAGGCGGCAATTGGTAATTCAAAGTTTGTGCTTAAATCTTTAATTACATCAAGATAAGATAAAGCGGGCTTTACCATTAAAAAATCTGCCCCTTCATTTGTATCCAATTGCGCTTCAATTAAAGCTTCTTTGCTGTTTGCAGGATTCATTTGATAGGATTTTTTATCACCAAATTTTGGTGCGCTATCTAATGCATCTCTAAAAGGTCCGTAAAATCCACTTGCATATTTCGCTGTGTAACTCATTATCGAAACATTTGTATGTCCTGCTTTATCAAGTGCTTCACGAATAACGCCAACTCTTCCGTCCATCATATCACTTGGCCCTATAATATCAATTCCGCAATCAGCTTGTGCTACTGCCATTTTTGCTAAAATAGTAAGTGTTTTATCATTTACTATTTCTCCTTTTTCAACTAATCCATCGTGTCCATCACTACTATAAGGATCCATTGCAACATCCGTCATAATACAGGCTTCTGGAAATTCTTTTTTTATTTGTGTTAATGTTTTTAGGTACAAACCGTTTTTGTTTAAACTTTCAGTTGCGCGTTTGTCTTTTAATTTATCATTGATACTTGGAAAAACATCAAATGCTTTTATTCCTAATTTCATACAAGACTCAATTTCTTTTAAAATTAAATCAGGACTAAATCTGAAAATTCCTGGCATTGAATTTACTTCAGTGGTTTTGTTTTTTCCTTCAATTAAAAATAGTGGAAAAATAAAATCATTTACACTTACTGTATTTTCTTGAACCATGTTTCGGATAACTTCCGATTTGCGGTTTCTACGTGGACGATGAGTTATCATACTATTAGTTTAATTGTTTTGTTTTTTTAAAATTTTTCACTCCAAAGCACATTGAACAAATGCTTAATGTCATAAATACATGACTAACGTCTAAGTGATTAAACCAAATACCAAAACCAAGTTTTAGTAAATGACAAAGTGCGGCAATGAGCATAAAACCAACTCCGTAAATCATATATAAACTTAACTGTGATTTTGTTTTTTTGTATTTCATATATTCTAATGGTACTACCATAATTAAGAACGAAAAAGTGGTATGAATAATGACAACAATAAAGGACCAAAAATAAAAAGTGCAAATCAAAGAAATTAAAATTTCTAGATATGAAAGATAAAGTAAAGTTTTATAAGTTTTATTTCCTAGAATTGATTTTGTGTGACTTAAAACTGCAAAAAGTGAAAATGAAATCGAGAAAATCCCAAGTATCCAACCATATATTTTTGCGTCTTTCCCAAAATGGTATAAAAAAGCATGACCTATCAAGGCTGCAATTAATGTAGATATTCCTGTTGTTAAAAAAAATAAACTATATAATTTTATAGCTTTTATGTTTGATATTTTGATTGTTTTAAAAAAAGCGTAAAAACAAACAGCGCAAAAAATTAAATCGGTTAAAACCGTAATAGGTTCATCTATTTGCAAACCTCCAATATATATTGTTGGGTTTTGAAATGGTATCATAACACGTTTAATATTGCTCTAAACATTCCTAAATCATCATACGTATAGGGCATTGTAATTTGTGAAGCTCTAACTTTTGCCTTTAATAATGATTTTTGAGTTGCTTCTCCCATTGCAATTATTTTTTGATGCGGAAGAATGGTGTTTTTATCTAAATAAGATTCAGCATTACTTGGACTCGTAAATACAAGTATTTCAGTATTTTCAGCAACAACATGCGGTACTTTTAATGCTGCATATATAGGTAAATCAATAACGTTTTGTTGCTTTGGAAATTGCCATTGAATGGTTCGCATACTTTCGCGAGCAACTGGAAATACAACAGTTCCTAGTCCTACGCGTGCCGAAAATTGTTTCCCCACTAATTTAGTGTCAGTACTTTGTCCAATAAAATCAGCTTTTAAGCCTAACTCACGAATTTTTTGTGAAGTTGATTTTCCAATACATCCAATTTTAGTTGTGCCAATGTCTGGTTTTTGCATAAAGAAAAACTCAACGGCATGTTTGCTGCTAAAAAATAACCAATCAGTTCTTGGTAAAAATTTGATCGTTAATTTTTTTAAATCAATTAAACTTTTGTTTTCTACAGTAAATCCTAAATTACTTAACCAACGGTTAAGCGTACTGCTTTCGTGCGTTTCACGAGATATAAAAATTGATTTTCCTTTAATGCGATGAATGTGTTCAACTATTTTTTCAGGTAAATCTTCAGTATTTGTAGTTTCGTAATATAATTGTTTTGGTTGTGAGGTAGCCGTTTCAGCAACCGAAACCCAAACTTTAAATAGTTTTTTATCTAAATCATTTAATTCAGCATCGCAGTAAATTCCTAATGGTAATAGGCAACCGCCATCTAATAAATTTAAAACACGACGTTCGATATTTATATTTACCAAAACCTCATAGTCACAAATTGTATCAAAAATATCTGTCAATTTATAATCGTCTTCTCTAATTTGCCATGCTAATACGCCTTGTGCAGGAGCAGGTACAAATTCTGAAGGCTCTAATTGTTCAACATGAAAATCAGATAAGTCTAATTCTAAGCGTTCTAATCCAGCACCAGCTAAAAGTATAGCATCGTAATCACCATTTTTTAATTTGTTGATACGAGTAGGAACATTTCCTCTCAAATCAGATAATTCAACATCTGGTCTAAATGCAAGCATTTGAGATTTTCTACGTGCTGAAGAAGTTCCAACTTTTGCATTATCTTTTAAATTGAATTTCTTTTTTTCGTCAACACAATCTTCTCGGATAATAAGCCAATCTGCTGGATATTGTCTAGATGAAACGCCTGCAATAATTAACCCTTCTGGATTTTCAGTTGGCAAATCTTTATGTGAGTGAACAGCAACATCAATAGTTCCTGCTAATAATTCTTCTTCTAATTCTTTGGTAAAAAAACCTTTGCCTTCTAATTTTTCAAAGCTAGTATTCCACTGTTGTGAAGTATCTCCTTTGGTTTCAATAATTTTTATTTGAACTTCGTGGCCCTTTTCTTCTAAAATAGTTTTGGTGTAATTTGCTTGCCAAAGTGCTAAGTCGCTTCCGCGTGTTCCAATCGTAATCATGTATTTTACTTTAAATTATTGAGGCTACAAGATAATGTATTTTAGGGGAAAATTAAGATTTTAATTTTCAGTTTTTATAGTAAAATTTAATACTCAAACTTTCCAAATTCAGATTCTATCGTTACTTTTTTTCCTTGGTGAGCTTCAACTCTGCCAATTATTTGAGCATCCACATTAAATGATTTTGAAATTGAAATGACTTCTTCTGCAAATTCAGCAGGTAAGTATACTTCTAACCGATGGCCCATATTAAATACTTTATACATTTCTTTGTAATCGGTATTACTTTGTTGATGTATTAATTTAAATAATGGAGGTAACGGAAACATATTATCTTTGATTATATGTACGTCTTCAACAAAATGCAATACTTTAGTTTGGGCACCACCACTGCAATGCACAAGCCCAGATAATTTATTTCCTAAAACATCAATTAATTTTTTTACAATTGGTGCATACGTACGAGTAGGTGATAGCACTAATTTCCCCGCATCAATGGTTTCGTTTTTTATAGAACCATCTATGTTTGTATAAGATACTTCTATTTTATCAGTTGGTTTTAATTGTCCGCAATACGTTACTTCTGTTGGTAAATTTCCATCGTATGATTCAGGATATTTTTCTGAAATATAATTACTAAAAACATCATGACGCGCACTTGTTAATCCGTTACTTCCCATTCCACCATTATATTCGGTTTCGTAAGTTGCTTTACCAGAAGATGATAAACCAACAATAACATCACCTGCTTTAATGGTGTGGTTAGATATGACATCAGTTTTTTTCATGCGACAAACAACTGTACTATCTACAATTAATGTGCGCACTAAATCTCCTACGTCAGCAGTTTCGCCGCCAGTAGAATGGATATCAATTCCGTTATCTCTTAATGTTTGTAATACTTCTTCGGTTCCATTTATAATGGCTGAAATTACTTCTCCAGTAATTAAACCTTTATTTCTTCCGATGGTTGATGAAAGTAAAATGTTGTTAGTTGCTCCAACACAAATTAAATCATCAATATTCATAATGGCTGCATCTTGTGCAATGCCTTTCCAAACGCTTAAATCACCAGTTTCTTTCCAATATACGTATGCTAAAGATGATTTTGTGCCAGCACCATCAGCATGCATAATAATACAATGCTCATTACTGCCAGTTAAATAATCGGGAACAATTTTACAAAATGCTTGAGGAAATAATCCTTTATCAATATTTGAAATGGCTTTATGTACATCTTCTTTTGAAGCTGAAACACCTCGTAAATTATATTTTAAATCAGACATTTATTTATTGTTTGGTAAACTATGAAGTCAACTATTTTACGATTCTTTGCGAGTATTTAACTCATCTCTAATTTTAGAGGCAAGTTCATACTGTTCATCATCTAAAGCACCTTGCAGTAAATTTTTTAATTCTTCAGTTGATTTTGAATTGTATTCATTATCGCTGTCAGTTGGATCTTCATTTGACGTAGGTGCTTCTTCTAAAGTTGGTAATGATTCATCATCTAAAACAATTCCTGCTGACTTTAAAATAAACTCATATGTAAATATTGGGCAATTAAAACGAACTGCTAATGCAATAGCATCACTTGTTCTAGCATCAATTTCAACGTCTTTAGTTCCATCTGTACAAACAAGCTTAGCGTAAAAAATACCTTCTACTAAATTATAAATTAATATTTCTGTTACGTCAACACTAAATGTTTCAGCAAACGCTTTAAATAAATCATGAGTTAATGGGCGAGTGGGAGTCATTTTTTCAAGTTCAATAGCAATTGCTTGAGCTTCGAAACCACCAATGATTATTGGTAATCTTCTACTACCAGCGCTTTCTCCTAACACTAATGCATAAGCACCACTTTGTGTTTGGCTATATGATAATCCAACAATTTCTAATCTTACTTTTTTCATTCCCATTTGTCCTTATTTTATTTCTTTATGAAATATTATTTAGTTTTGGTTAGCCTTAAATTTCTTAACTGCCTCAACTAATTTTGGAACAATTGTAAATGCATCTCCTAAAATTCCGTAATCAGCTGATTTAAAAAATGGAGCTTCTTTATCACTATTAATAACAACAATTGTTTTACTTCCGTTAACACCAGCTAAATGCTGAATTGCGCCAGAAATACCAATTGCAATATATAAGTTAGGACGAATTGCTACACCTGTTTGTCCAACATGCTCGTGGTGTGGACGCCAGTGCATATCTGCAACCGGACGAGAACATGCAGTTGTTGCTCTTAATTCTTTTGCTAATTCTTCAATCATAGCCCAATTTTCAGGACCTTTCATTCCACGTCCAGCAGAAACAACTAATTCAGCTTCTGGCAATGGAATCATTCCACCAACATCATTTGATTTTTTTTCTTTTACAACAATTTTAGAATTTACATTACTAAAATCAGCATTAAAATCTGAAACAGTTGCAGTATTGTCACCTAATTTTACAGGAAATGAATTTGGTAATAAAGAAATTATTTTAATATCGCTATTGATTGAATATAAAGCAGTAGCTTTTCCTGAAAACACGCTTTTTTTAACTTCTAAATTATTTCCGTTTACTGTTGGATAATCAACAGCACCAGCTACTAAACCTGCTTTTAAACGAGCAGATAAACGAGGCGCAACCGCTTTGCCAGTAATATCAAATGAGAATACAATAATTTTTGCTCCTTCAGCTTTTGCAATTTGTTCAACAGTTGAACTTAATAACATGCTATCTAATCCATTCAATGCTTCATTTTTAACTGACACTATTTTTTTAGCACCAGCTTTTCCCATTTCTTCAATTTGAGCTGCGTCTGCATTTATTGCAATTGCAGTAACTGTTGAGTTTGTAAGTTCAGCAATTTTTGCTCCGTAATTAATAGCCTCTAATGATGCTTTTTTTACTTTTCCTTTATTTATTTCTGTATATACTAATATCATGATTTTTAGTTTAAGTAGTTCCTTTATTTCAGTGATTAAATAACTTTTGCTTCTGTGTGTAATAAATGAACCAATTCATCTATGTTATTTTCATCAATCATTTTGCAAGTTGTTCTTCCTGCTGATAATGTATATGATTTAATGTTTGTTAATTTATCATTGCCAGTTGCAGCAACTACAGTTAATGGTTTTGTGCGAGCTCCCATAATCCCTTTCATATTCGGAATACGTTGTTCAGCCATTCCTTTAGCGCAAGATACTACTAATGGTAATTCACATTCAACTATTTGAGTTCCGCCATCAATGTCGTGTTCAATGGTTGCTTTGTTACCTTCTAAATCAAATTTAGTAGCTAATGAAACTAAAGGTAAATCCATGAACCCAGCAATCATAGCACCAACAGAAGATCCGTTAAAACTAATTGTTTCTTTACCAGTCAATACTAATTCATAACCATTTTCTTTAGCATAATTAGCAATTTGTTCCGCAACAAAATATGCATCAGGACCTTCGTTATCAATTCTAACGCCATCATCAGCGCCTAAAGCAAACGCCTTTCTTATTGTTGCATCACTATCAGCTAATCCAACATGAATAACGGTTACTTTTTCAGCTTTTCCAGCTTCTTTTAATTCAAGAGCACGTACAAGCGCATACCACTCATCGTAAGGGTTTATAATAAATTGAACGCCAGCATTATTAAATTCTGTGTCGCCATTTGTAAAGGCTATTTTTGTAGTAGTATCAGGTACGTTGCTAATTGGAACTAAGATTTTCATCATTATAATTTTTTGGTTAGCAAATTTAGAAAATTATGGCATTATTCAAACACTTTGGGCTCAAAAAAGACCTAATATTTTTATTTTTTTATACACCTTATTTTTTTACATTTGAAAGTTATAAGATTATGAAAACTATAGAATTTAGAGAGGCTCTTCGTGAGGCTATGAATGAAGAAATGCGACGTGATGATACCATTTTTTTAATGGGAGAAGAAGTTGCTGAATATAATGGTGCTTACAAAGTAAGTAAAGGGATGTTGGCCGAGTTTGGGCCAAAACGTGTAATTGATACTCCTATTGCAGAACTTGGTTTTGCTGGTATTGGAGTTGGTGCAGCCGTAAACGGTTTACGCCCAATTATTGAGTTTATGACCTTTAACTTTTCGTTAGTGGCCATTGATCAAATTATTAATGCTGCGGCAAAATTTTTGAGTATGAGTGGTGGGCAATATAATTGCCC
>JAYVIS010000049.1:0-2906 GCA_043769975.1 Bacteroidota bacterium | reverse complement strand
CATGAACTAAAAATTGCAATCGCAATTAAAACGGATATTATTTTATCATATTTCATTTTTCAAATACATTAATTAAATACTCCAAGATGAACCATCTTTTCCATCTTTAACCTGAATGTTAGCTTCAGTTAGTTTATTTCTTATTTCATCTGATGTTGCAAAGTCTTTATTTTCCTTTGCTTTAGTTCTTAAGTCTAAAACTAATTTCATTACACTTTCTAAAGCAGTGTTTGCTTTACCAGTTTCTTCTTCTTTTCTTAAACCCATTACATCAAATACAAAATGTTGAAATATGTTTTTTAATGTATCAATATCTGTTTGTGTAAGTGTAATTTTTTTATCGTTGGCAGAATTAATAATTCTAATAGCGTCAAATAATTGTGCAATAACAACCGAAGTATTAAAATCATCATTCATCGCATCATAACAATTTCGTTCTAAAGATTTAATATCTTCAGTTGAAGTGGTTGAAGCAACTAATGTTTGCAATGTTTTATACGCTTCCATTAATTTTACGTATCCTTTTTCTGAAGCAGTTAATGCTTCATTACTGAAATCTAAAGTGCTTCTATAATGTGTTTGCATCATAAAAAAACGTACAGCCATTGGACTAAATCCTTTGGTTAATAAAGGATGATTGCCAGTAAATAATTCCATTGGTAAAAAACTATTGCCTAGTGATTTACTCATTTTTTGGCCATTTACTGTTAGCATATTTGTATGCATCCAATAATTTGCTGGTGATTTACCACAATATGCTACGTTTTGCGCAATTTCATTAGTGTGGTGAGTTGCCTGTAAATCCATTCCACCGCCATGTAAATCAAAGTTTTCTCCTAGGTATTTTGTGCTCATTGCTGAGCATTCAATGTGCCATCCAGGAAAACCAATTCCCCATGGACTAGGCCATTTCATTAAATGTTCGGGCTTAGCTTTTATCCAAAGCGCGAAATCTAAACGGCCTTTTTTGTCTTGTTGGCCATCTAAATCACGGGTGTTTTCCAATAAATCATCTAATTTCCGACCTGTTAATTCTGTGTAATTATTTGTTTTGGCATATTTTTCAACGTCAAAATACACACTGCCATTGTGTTCATAGGCTAAGCCTTTCTCAATAATTTTTTTTGCGATTTCTTGCTGTTCAATAATATGTCCTGTTGCTGTCGGTTCAATACTTGGCGGTAATGAATTAAATAATGCCATAATATCTCTAAATCCAACGGTGTATCGTTGAACAATTTCCATTGGCTCAACTTGTTCTAGTTTTGCTTTTTTTGCAAACTTATCATCACCTTCATCATTGTCACCTTCTAAATGTCCTGCGTCAGTTATGTTTCTAACGTAACGGACTTTGTAGCCTAAGTGAAGTAAATAACGATATATGATGTCAAACGACATAAACGTTCTGCAATTACCTAAATGCACATCGCTATAAACAGTTGGACCGCAAACATACATTCCAACAAATGGTGGATTAATGGCTTTAAATTCCTCTTTTTTTCGACTGAGGGTGTTATATATAAATAGCTTTTCCATAATAATTAAGATTATAAATTTAGCAAAAAAAAAGACGGTAATTAGCCGTCTTCAATTCTTTTAATAAAAATTATATTTAATTTTCAATTGGAGCGTCTCCAACGTAATTACCATTTTTATATACAGATACTCTTTGTAAAATTCCATTTACGTCATATATATAAGCTTTTCCTTCCATCAAACGATTATCTTTAAAAATACCATCTTTAGTAATTTGTTTATTTTTATTATAGGTAATGTTTTGGCCATTTAAAACCAATGGACCTTTTGCGCCATTTACTTTTTCGTCTGCTTTAACAATTGCTTTTGGACCTTCAATCTTATCAACCGTTTTAATGATTGGTTTTTTAGGTTCAAATTCTTTTATTGAAGCAACATCAACTGCACCATCATTAAATGTTTTCGTAGCTTTTAAATCTCCGTTTTCATGGTATTCAGTAATAACACCAGCTTCTTTTCCGTTTACAAAAGAGCCTTCAATTGCAATTTGACCATTTTCATAAAAATATTTTACAGGACCTTCTCTTTTACCGCTTGCATTAAAGTTAAATTCGTGCTGAGCTTGTCCATTTTCATAATATAATTTATAAGGACCAGTCCAACGATTATTTTTCCAATTTCCTTCTTCTGATATTTTTCCGTTTTCATGATACATGATAGCATATCCATCAGGACGACCATTCTGAAAAGTTAATTGGTTTTTCATATTTCCATTACAGTAATATTCTAACCATTTTCCAACTTTGCGATTATCTGAATATTTTCCTTCTTCAGCTTTTTGCTCAGCAGTAAAACACGATCCCGGTTTATGTTTACCTTTCAGTATCCATTTACCTTGCTTTTTACCTAAAGCGTCAATTAAATTTAAAGTATCACCTTTAGCCCCTAACTCATAAGATTGAGATTGGCCTTGGCTTATTTGATAAACCAAAAAAACGAATATAAAGTATATTTTTTTCATAAGACAAAGTATTAAAACGGGTTACTTTCACTAATTTATGTACTATTTTTTCAATTAACTATAAAATTTAGACAAACTACAGATTTTAGGCGACGATTAAATATTAAAATCTTGTTTGCTAATTTTACGGTTACTTGGTTTAAATAGTTACACTTTACTGAGCATAATTTATGCCAAGTTTGTTAACATATTCTCAACTAATGACGAAAGATTGTATTTCATAGACCAATTCCAGTCTTTTTTCGCTTCATCGTCTAAAATACTTTGAGGCCAGCTATCAGCAATTGCTTGACGGAAGTCTGGGTTGTAGGAAATTCTAAATTCCGGAATATGTTTCCTGATTTCGGACGCTATTTGATCAGGTGTAAAGCTAATTCCTGCTAAATTATACGATCCTCTAATTTTTATG
>JAYVIS010000048.1:0-4271 GCA_043769975.1 Bacteroidota bacterium | reverse complement strand
TCTAAATCACTTTTGAATTTTTTAACTTTAGCTATATTAAAAGGTGTGAAACATTCTGATTTATCGTCAACGTAATTTCCTGAAAAATAATGTGACATTTTTAGGTAATAGTTACACGAGTCCATATTGCTTTTGTCCATCATTGCAATTGCTTTATTACAATAATCTATATTGTTTTGGCTTAAAGAATGTTTTACAATTATTAAGATTAGTGTTAGCAGGTAGATTTTAATTTTCATGATTATTAATTTTTATATGAAAGTATGTAACTACAAGATATGAAAAAAATGTCTACATAATCTTTATTCATTTATTTCATTTCATTCATTTGTATCATTTATTCCATTCTGATTAAATGACAACATTGCACTATATTTTTGCAAAGTGCTATCAGAGATTATAAAAAAACGTATAGAAGAAAAAAGTGGAATCAAAGTTTTGTATTCTCGTGATTGTGATATTCTAGCGAATAAAATATCGACTGATTCGAATTGTAGGTTGAGTGCATCAACTTTAAGACGCTTATTTGGATTTGTAAAAGGCACTAGAGAAGCAAGGGTTTATACTTTAGATGTTATAAGTAATTATTTAGATTATTCAACTTGGGATGACCTAATAAAATCATTTGACCCAAATACTAAGCCAGTTTCAAATTTCATATTAGAGCTAAAACCAAGTAAATTAAAGATTGGGGATCAATATAAATATAAATTTAGACCTGATGCGGAAGTAACTATTAAATACATTGGCAAATCGTTTTTTGAAGTAATGGCTTCAAAACAAAGTCAGTTAAAAAATGGAGATATTTTTAAAGCAAGTATTTTAAATCTTCATCACCCTCTATTTATATTGAATGTAGAGCGAAATGGCGAATCAATTGGAAAAATTATTGAAGCTAAGGTTAGTGGATTAACTCAAATTTCTAAAATTTAATCTATAGGTATGCCTAGAAGTGGTGCTGCCCAATCCCTTAATTCTCCCACAGTAATTACTTTGTCAAATTGTTCAAATTTGTATTGTTCTCTTTTGACTTCATTGTCATAAGTTGGTTGGGAGCTAGTATAATAAATATCAAACGTATTATTATCAAATACTCGTAGCACCCACCATGCTCTATTGCTTTTCAGGTAGCTGATCATTACTATGTTATTTTCCATTGATTTAATTTTTAATATATATCGGACTATGAAAATATTTTTTTAAAAAAGTATATGCCGTTATTTACTGTAGAAGTTTAAATTTAAGAGCACTTTGCTTTTTTGTGCACCTTAGTTTGCATGTAGGTATTATTTGTCATAATTTACTTATATGTAACAGTGATAAAACGATTTTGAAACTTAATATCATTATCTTCAAAATTTGTAACATATTGAAAGTCAGATAGTTGAATTTGTTTTTGTTAATATTGTATTTTACTTTTGTATAATAATTAATAAAAAAATATAACATGAAAAAAAACAACAAACCAGTTAATGACTATGTATATGATACTATGGTTGGATTAACAAATCAAATTAGCCTATCGCTTTATGATGCTTATGCTAAAACCACTCATAAAGATTTGGTGCAACCTTCAGAATTACAATGTGCAAAAATTCGTATTGAGTATTCGTGGAACGAAATTGAAAAAACGGTTGACTCTGTTCGTAAAGAGTTTCATAAGCTTTTGAATAATAGGCAGTGGACTAAAGCCGAATCTCTTTTATTAAAATATAAAAATGATTTAAATGAGTACAAGCAATGCTATATTTCAAAAGCAATTGTTGCTCATTATGTTTTAGTTGGACTTAGAGATAAAGTAAATAGATCTATGGTTTATAATACTGGTTGTAATGGTTTAACTTTTGGCGATAAGGGTGATAAAATTATTATTGACCAAAGTATTACTGATTCAGAATCACTTGAAGCTTTTTGGAAAGGAATCTGTGATTTGTACTCTTATGCTAATTTGATTGCGGAACAAATGAAAGTGGATTTGAATGATAACCAGTATATTGAAAAGCTTAGCAAAAACGATAAGCCTACAATTGGGTTTTTAGATTTATGTTTTACTTATGAAGGTATGAATAAAGCATTAAGTATGTTAGATCAACTTAATGTATTGAAGTGGAATGGTAGTCAGCCGTATATTTCAATACAAGATCTTGAGATGAAAAATGCAGATGAAAAGCCGGGTAAGGGAATAAAGCGTTTTTTAGGTGCTTGGCTTTATTACTGTAAAAATAATTTGGGTTTAATGAAATTTTATAATGATACTTTAATAGCTACTGTAGTCCTTAGATATTTTGGCATACCATGTGAAAACGAAAATGCAGTTCGTGAAATGATTGGAGATCAAGCACAGGAAAGTGATTATCATAAAATGTTTAAAACTCAATTCGCATTAAAAATGTAAACTGATAATAAAACATGATTTGTTTTAATTAAAGCCTCGCTATATGCGGGGCTTTTTATTTGCTATTTGTTAATAATGATTACGAAACAGTTATACATCCATTGTACTTCATTTGTATCTTTGTATAAGTAAAGTTTACGAAACGTAGGTGGGGCTTATGAAAATGAGAGTATGTATTTTATGTATCGGCAAATAGATATTTCAACTATACCCAACAAGTTTCCACTCATCATTTTAAACAATACCCGGCAATATATTTATTCGACGAATTAATAGTATTTTTACCACGTTAAATCCTTAGTTGAAAACTATTTTTGGGTTTTATGTTAGTTTTTATTTAAACTATAAATCGGCAGCAAACTGCGTTTGCTGCCGATAATTTGAATTAATAAGTTGATGAAAATATTTAATATTTCTAAACAATTATTTCTTCATTAACACCTAAACTTTCGTGTTTTACCCTAATTTTGTGTAAAATTTAGCTGTATTTTACCCTAATTTTGTATAGTTTAATTGAATAATTTACCCTAATTTTGTATTATGTTTAAAAGAACGATATTGACTGAGCTCGAAAATTGGGCAAAAAAAAAGAATAGAAAACCACTAGTGATAAGAGGAGCAAGGCAAGTTGGAAAAACTACTGTTGTTAATCAATTTGCTCAAAATTTCGAACAATATATTTACTTAAACTTAGAAATCCCTTCAGATCGTAAACCTTTTGATGATTTTAAGGATATAGAAACACTTTTACAAGCGTTGTTTTTTTTGAAAAACAAAGAGTATTCAAAAAGAAAAAAAACTCTGCTATTCATAGATGAGATTCAAGAGGTGCCAGAGGCATTTAATGTTTTACGTTTTTTCTATGAACAAATGCCTGAAATTCCTGTGATTGCAGCGGGATCTTTATTAGAAACTATATTTAATACGAAACTAAGTTTTCCTGTAGGTAGAGTTGAATTTTTAGTAGTACGACCTGTATCTTTCATTGAATTTTTGGAAGCTCTTGGAGAAACATCTGCATTAGAACAAATTAATAACATTCCATTAAATTCATTTGCACATGAAAAATTGTTGACGCTATTTCATACATATGCATTAATTGGAGGAATGCCCGAAATAATAAAAGAGTATGCGGAAACAAAAGATATTACCTCATTAACTACTTTATACGATTCATTAATTGCCTCTTATATTGATGATGTTGAAAAATACGCACACAGTAATACGCAAACACAAAGTATCAGACACGTCATAAAAACAAGTTATTTTGAAGCAGGAAAACGAATAAAGTTTCAAGGTTTTGGTAAATCGAGTTATGGATCAAAGGAAATGGGAGAAGCGTTAAGAACATTAGAAAAGGCTTTACTGCTAAGTTTAATTTATCCTACAACCAGCGCCAAATTGCCGATTATTCCTGAATTACAAAAATCTCCACGCTTACAATTACTTGATACAGGATTGATGAATTATGCTGCTGGCATGCAAAAAGAAATAATTGGAACTACTGATTTAAATAATGTTTATCAAGGGACAATAATTGAACATTTAGTGGGCCAAGAATTATTGGCTTGTAATTTTAACGCCCTTAGCGCTTTAAATTTTTGGGTGAGAGAGAAAACATCATCAACAGCTGAAGTTGATTATGTCATTACTCATGATGGTAAATTGATACCTATAGAGGTGAAATCTGGTAAAGAAGGAAAGCTAAAATCCTTACATTTATTTATGGATGAATCTCCAGGAAAAATTGCAATTCGTTTATATGCAGGAGAATTATTAGTTACAAAAGTCGTAACGCCAAATGGCAAAAATTATCACTTATTAAATTTACCTTACTATTTAGTTTCCCAATTGCCAAAATACATCGAATGGTTAA
>JAYVIS010000047.1:0-5161 GCA_043769975.1 Bacteroidota bacterium | reverse complement strand
AGAATCTAGTAAAGCTGTTGCTGATTATTATAGAGTTTACAAAAAAACAGCTAATGGATATATAGTTTATGATAAATTTATAAATAATAATATACAAATGATTGCTGAAGTATCTGAAATTAAACCAGAATTAATTCAGAACGGATATAGTATATATTATAACGCCGATGGAAGTATTAGTAGCCATGGATATAGCAAGTTTGATAACAGAACTGGAGATTGGATCATATATGATAATAATGGGAAAGACTCTTCAATATTTGAATACAAAGATGGTTTTGTGATTGCAAAAAAAGGACTGAGTGTTCCATCAGAACGGAATTTTGTTTTGACTGATATTATGCCTGAGTATCAAGGTGGAGATCGTGAAATGAGAATATTTTTTGAAAATAAAATGAATTATCCTAAAGAAGCTCGGAAAAATGAGTGGCAAGGAAAAGCGTATGTTAAATTACTAATTGATGTAAGTGGAAATGTTGTTAATCCGAAAATAACTAAGTCTTCTGGTCACACTATTTTGGACGATGAGGCCCTGAGAGTTGTAAAATTGATGCCAAGATGGAAACCCGGGAAACATGATCATAAAGTAGTTCCAGTAGAAATTGATTTACCTATTAATTTTTATTTAACTAATTAAAGTAGATATAAAAAAAACATTTTGAATATATAAAATGAAAGTAACGATAGACGGAATAGAAATAGACGTACCAAAAGGTACCACTATACTTGAAGCAGCACGAATGATTGGGCCGGACGTAGCTCCTCCAACCATGTGCTATCACTCTAAATTGAAAACGAGTGGTGGTTATTGCCGTACTTGTATTGTAAAAGTAACACAAGGTAGTACTGCAAACCCTACACCAATGCCTAAGCCTGTGGCAAGTTGTCGCACGGAAGTTATGGATGGAATGGTTGTTGAAAACACTACTAACAAAGATATTTTAGAAGCTCGTAAAGGAGTTGTTGAATTTTTATTAATGAACCATCCGCTTGATTGTCCAGTTTGTGATCAGGCAGGTGAATGTCATTTACAAGATTTAGGATATTCTCATGGTGCAGCTACAACACGTTATGAATTTCCTCGTAGAGAATTTGAACGTATCGATATTGGTAAATATGTTCAGTTACACATGACACGTTGTATTATGTGTTTCCGATGTGTAAAAGTTGCTGATCAATTAACTGATAATCGTGTTCATGGTGTGATGCACCGTGGTGATGCGGCAGAGATTTCTACTTACATTGAAAATGTAATTGAAAATGAAATGTCTGGTAACGTTATTGATGTATGCCCTGTAGGAGCATTAACTGATAAAACATTCCGATTTAAATCACGTGTTTGGTTTACAAAACCAGTTGAAGCAAGTTGTGATTGCAAAAAATGTTCTGGTAAAGTTCGTTTATGGATGAAAGGTGAAGAAGTGTTACGTGTTACTGCTCGTAAAGATCAGTGGGGTGAATCCATCGAATTTATTTGTAACGAATGTCGTTTCGAAAAAAAGAATACTGCTGATTGGAAAATAGAAGGACCATCACCAATTCACAAAAGCAGTGTGATTTCTCAAAACCATTATACTAACTTAAATGAATTAAAAGTGCAGGTTATGAAACAACAAAAAGCACTTGGATTCATGGATATTAATAAAAGACCTTAATTAAAATTATGACAGCATTTATAATATACAAAGCAATAATGTGCGCTGCAGTTTTCCTACTATGTTTAGGAGCCGCTGCTTATGCAACCTTATGGGAAAGAAAGTTCGCTGCTTTTTTGCAAGATCGTAAAGGACCAAGCAGAGCAGGTTGGGGTGGTTTGTTACAACCACTTGCAGATGGTGTGAAAATGTTTATGAAAGAAGAAATTATTCCAAACGTTTCTAACCGTTCATTATTTATTTTAGGACCATGTTTATTTATGGTAACCTCAGTTATTACTAGTTCTGTAATTCCTTGGGCAAAACCTGTCATCATTAATGGTACAACGTATGATATGCAAATTACTGATATTAATATTGGTGTAATTTATTTATTAGGAGTTGCATCAATTGGAGTGTATGGTATTATGATTGGTGGTTGGGCATCAAACAATAAGTTTGCCTTATTAGGTGCTGTTCGTGCATCATCACAAATGATTAGTTACGAAATTCCGATGGGTATTGCATTAATTGCTTTAATTATTTCATCAGGGGGTTCATTAAGTTTAAAAGAAATTGTTGAAGGGCAAGATGCTGGTTGGGCAAATATTGTTTGGCAACCACTAGGGTTTTTAATATTCTTTATTTGTGCTTTAGCAGAAACGAATCGTGCTCCTTTCGATTTACCTGAATGTGAAACGGAATTAGTTGGTGGTTACCATACCGAATATTCTTCTATGAAATTAGGTTTGTTTTTATTTGCGGAATACATTAATATGTTTATTTCTTCAGCAGTAATTGCAACCATGTATTTTGGAGGATATAATTTTCCATTTGCTCACGAACTATACGCTAAGCTTGGTTTAGCAGATGGTTCAGTTTGGATTTCATTAATTGGTTTTGGTGCTTTAATCACAAAAATATTTGGTTTCATTTGTTTATTCATGTGGATTCGTTGGACATTACCACGTTTTCGTTATGATCAATTAATGAATCTTGGTTGGAAATCATTATTACCATTATCATTATTGAATTTAGCAATTACAGTAGCTGTTGAATACTACAGAGGAAATATTAAGTTTTAAAAATTTATATAGATGCAATTAACTAATAGAAAAGTAGTCGTTTCAAATAAAGTGCAAAGTTTTGCTGAGCGCATTTATTTACCAGCCATTGCAAAAGGTATGGTAATTACAGCAAGTCACTTATTTAAAAAGCCACCAACCATTCACTATCCTGAACAAAAACGTCCGATAGCTCCGGTTTATCGTGGACAACATGTTTTAAAACGTGATGATAACGGTGCCGAACGTTGTACATCTTGTGGTATGTGCGCAGTGGCTTGTCCAGCTGAAGCTATTACCATGACAAGTGGAGAACGTAAAAAAGGAGAAGAGAATTTATATCGTGAAGAAAAATATGCAGCTACTTATGAAATAGATATGTTGCGTTGTATATTTTGTGGTTTATGCGAAGAGGCTTGTCCAAAAGAAGCTATCTTTTTAACGGATCGTTTAGTGGATGCACAATTTGAACGTAAAGATTTTATTTATGGAAAAGATAAATTGGTTGAAAAAATGAATGCTCGTATTGATGTTACTAAACGTCAATCTGCTGCTGTTTTGGAATTCAAAAAAACATTAGGTTTAAAACACAACGAATTATTTGATGCTAATAAATTAAATAAAGGAAAACACTAATTGGGAAATTTATAAAACAATATTAATTCGGTTTTTAATAATAGCTCAAAAACTAAAAACTAAAAACTAAAAACTAAAAATTTAAAAATGTTAGGATACACAATTACACAATGGCTTTTCGGAGTATTATCATTAATGGCAATTATGTTTGCATTAATGGTTGTTTTTACCCGTAACCCGGTTAACTCCGTTTTATATTTAGTATTAACGTTCTTTTGTATTGCAGGTCATTACTTATTATTAAATGCACAATTTTTAGCAGTAGTTCATATTGTAGTATATGCAGGAGCAATTATGGTATTGTTTTTATTCATCATCATGCTCATGAATTTAGATGCTGATTCCGAACCTCGAAAGCACATTGTTACTCGTGTTATTGCTGGTTGTATTGGAGGGGTGTTATTATTTGTAATGGTTGGCGCATTAAAAGGTGCTGAGCAATTACAATTAGTACAAGCTGGTTCATCTCAAATAGGATTAGTTAAAAATTTAGGAATGGTTTTATTTACTGAATTTTTATTTCCTTTCGAAATTGCATCCATCCTTTTATTAGCTGCTCTGGTTGGTGCTATTATGATTGGTAAAAGAGAAAAAACAGTTGAAGAAATAGAAAACTAAAATATTTAAAAATTAAAAAAATAAAATTATGCTAAACGGAATTCCAATTAATTATTACATTATGCTTTGCGCCGTATTATTTATCATAGGCGTTGTAGGTGTTATGGCTCGCAGAAATGCCATTATTGTTTTTATGTGTATCGAATTAATGTTAAATGCTGTAAACTTATTATTAGTAGCATTTTCAACATTGCATAACGATGCATCTGGGCAGGTATTTGTATTCTTTATTATGGCTGTTGCAGCTGCTGAGGTTGCAGTTGGTTTGGCTATTTTATCAATGGTTTACCGTAATTTCAAAAGTATTGACATCGATTTATTAAGCAGAATAAAAAATTAATTATATGATCAAATTAGTAGCACTCATCCCATTATTTCCTTTACTAGGATTTATTATTAATGGTTTTTTTGGAAAAAAAATAAGCAAAGGCTTATCTGGTACAATTGCAAGTTTAGCTGTTTTAGCTTCTTTCATTGTTTCTCTTCTCATCTTTATTGATTTGAAAGAACATCATGAAATTACTTCGCAAACTGTAAATTTATTTGCATGGATAAATTCTGATACACTACATATTCCGTTCGAATTTTTAGTTGATCCGTTATCATCATGGTTTTTATTAATCATTACAGGTATTGGATTTTTAATTCATATTTATTCAATTGGATATATGCATGATGATGAAGGTTTTTCACGCTTCTTCACTTACTTAAATCTATTTGTATTCTTCATGCTATTATTAGTATTAGGAAACAACTACTTAATTATGTTTGTTGGTTGGGAAGGTGTTGGTTTATGTTCTTATTTATTAATTGGTTTCTGGTTTAAAAACACTGCTTATAATAATGCTGCCAAAAAAGCTTTCATCATGAATCGTATTGGTGATTTAGGATTTTTATTAGGTATCATTTTAATATTTGTCACATTTGGTAGCATTACGTATAGCGAAGTATTTTCAGCAGCAGGAAGCGGAAGCAGTTCTACTGTTACAGCTATAGCTTTATTATTATTTGTTGGTGCAATGGGTAAATCTGCACAATTACCTTTATACACTTGGTTGCCAGATGCAATGGCTGGTCCAACTCCAGTATCAGCATTAATACATGCTGCAACAATGGTAACGGCAGGTATTTATATGATTGTTCGTTCTAATGTATTTTATTCAATGTCTGATTTTGCTTCAGAAGTAGTTGCAGTTGTTGGTGTAACAA
>JAYVIS010000046.1:0-13559 GCA_043769975.1 Bacteroidota bacterium | reverse complement strand
TTTTTTCTTCCGGAGTAACCTTGGCTATGGAATCTGGAAATAAAGCTAGTAAATTAGTTGGGAAGTTTTTGAGAAACGAAACGGTTGATTTTCAGAAAGAATATACTGATTATATGATGCTAGGAATTAATACCTTTAGAACGTATGTTTCAACTTGGTATACAGGAGAATTACATGAAATTTTCTTTTCAAAAAATCAGGACATTGAAATTAAAAAGCAAATTTGTTCAGTATTAGCTGGATACGTTTGGGATTTAGATAATCCATTTGTTCGTAAACACGAAAAAGCCGTAAAGGCTTTATATAAAGTTATCGAGTTAAATAAAACTGCGATTGTTTAATTAGATTTAATATTGCTTGATTTTGTCACAAATAAAAAAGCCCTTACATTTCTGTAAGGGCTTTTTAGATATAATATTCTAATGTTTAAATTAGAAATGTAAGTTTAAACGTAAAGATGCAGATGGAGCTAAAATAGAACCAGTAGTTGTGTTATTTAAGTCAGTATCTAATACTAAGTGACCTCCGTTTTTAACTGTTTGAGTAACTGAAGTATTTGCTACTGGAGTACCTCCTATAGATTCAACAATTGTTGTAGTTTTTCCACCAGTCATAAAACCAACACCCCATCCAAATTCTCCACCAATAGAAATTTTAGGTAAAATGAAGTATTCAGCGCCAATAAATGCACGTAAACCAAATCCTAAACCATTACCAACTTTTTTGCTTGTAACACGACCACTAGTTTGTCCAGTTACACCAATATTAGCACCAGCACCTAAGTTAGCACCAGCATTAAAAGAAGATGAATTCGCACCAGTAACTGCAGTTAAACCAGCTGTTGTTCCATCAACTGTTTGACCGTATGTGTATTTATCTTTAGTTGAAGAACCGAAAATCATGAAATCAGCACCATAAAAACCTTGTAAACGAGTTTTTCCTTTACGTTTTTCAATACCAACTGTTAAACCAATTGCAGATTGACCACGTTTCCAAGAATCTTCTTTTTGAGTAGGAAGAGTTGGGTAAGTTAATCCAGTTTCAGTTACATCAGTTAAATTGTTTTTTGTTGTTTTGTTATCCATTCCAATACGAATACCAACACGGTAAGCAGTTGTAGCATCTTTGAAATACTTTCCAATAATCATTTTGTTACCATTCATGAAGTTGAAAGTTGGAGCTGTATTAGCTGCCGTTTTTCCAAAAAAGTTACCTACATAATTTAAGAATGGATTTGCATCTATTCCGATCATATAATCACCAGCTTCTGGCAAAAATGGTTCACCTTTTTTAGATGTTAAATCTTGAGCAAAAGCAGAGGTTACACCAAATGCTAAAGCTACTAGAGCGATTGATTTTTTCATAGTTGTTTTGTTTTTTGTTTGTTGTTTAAATTATTAAAAATAATTGTTATGCAAATTTAATCATTTATGTATATGCGAATATATAGTACTAATACAGGAGTTGTAAACATGTAATTGTTAACAGGTTACAATGAATGATTTTAATCATCTACCTGATTTATTCTGTAGCATAGGCACAAATTTAAATTTTCCGAAAGTATGCTTTTCAAACTCTGTGCCAGACTTTTTTATTATCAAATTCATAACTTGTTCTTCTCCTTCTCCAAGAGGTATTATTAATAAGCCACCAATAGTTAACTGTGCAAGTAATTCATCAGGAATATAGGGTGCAGCAGCTGTTACTATTATTTTATTGAATGGCGCATGTTGGGGCAACCCTTTATATCCATCACCATATACAAGTTTTGCACCTTTATAACCAATTTCAGGAAGAAAAACTTTAGTTTTATCATATAGTTCCTTTTGACGTTCAATGGAAAATACTTTAGCCCCCATTTCCAACAATACGGCCGTTTGATAGCCGCATCCAGTTCCAATTTCTAGCACTTTATCGCCCTTAACTAAATTTAACTTTTCTGTTTGAAAGGCAACTGTAAAAGGATGAGAAATTGTTTGCCCAGCACCAATTTTTAATGCTTTATCCGAATAGGCATGGTCTAAAAGTGCTGGCCTGTCAGTAGTATTATCGAAAAATTTATGACGTGGAATTTTTAGCATTGCATTCAATACTTCAGTACTAGTAATACCTTTTTCCTTTAATTGCTCTACTAATCTCTTGCGTTTTCCTTGAAAAAGATATTCGTTTTCTTGATTAAATAACATTCGATGAAATTATGGAAATAATCAAATAGTTTATTTATGTTAAAAAATGATTCTTAACAATACAGTTTTAATTAATAAAATTGGCCTTTACTGAAAAAATGTAAGTATTTATTATGCTGATACAATAACTAGCTTTATCTTTACGTTTTATCATCAATATGATTAGATTTTTACTTTGTACCATCATTTTTTTAGTTTTAAGTTCTTGCAATAAAACTAAATTAAAATCTCCAGAAGCAGCATTTATCGTTGTTAATAATCCTACGGTTTATACTAATCCATCAATTCAAGGAACTAACAGTCATAAAATAACTGATATTTGGTATTATGTAGATGATAATTTTAAAGGTGTTTTTCCTATTGGCTCTATTATGCCAGTATTAGGTTCAGGAAATTCCAAAATAACATTATTTGCTGGTATAAAAAATAACGGAATATCTGCTACACGTTTACCTTATGAATTTTATCAGGGAACTATTATCAAACAAGATTTCGAAGTTGGTAAAACATACACATTTAGTCCAGTTTTTGAATATTTAACCGGTGCTATTTTTCCTTCTCAGGCAAATGATGATTTTGAGGGAGTTGGTTTTAAATATAAATCTGTTGGGGATTCTTCTTATGTGATTATTTCGGATGTAAATAAGGTTTTTGGTGGAATTGGACATTCTGTTTTTATGAGCATGAGTGATTTAAAACCAACTTCACAAATACAAACTTCAGTTCCTTTAAATTTACCAGTTGGAGGTACAGCAATCTATTTGGAATTAAATTATAAATGTAATCAACCAATTGAAGTAGGTGTAATTGCCGGCACTTCGGAAGTTAGGCCAGCGTTAACCGTAAATCCTAGTAGTGAATGGAATAAGATTTACATCCAGCTTTCACAAGCTGTTAGTACTCAACCAACTTATGTTTATTATGATATTTATATAAAGGCAACAAAACAAGCAGATGTAGCAACGCCTGAAATTTATATTGATAATATAAAATTAGTTACTAAATAGGTGTGAACAAAAATTTACAAGTTATAAAATATATTCTTTCTGATTATTTATCAGCAGTATTAGCTTGGAGTTTATTTTACTTATATCGGAAATTTTTTATTGAACCTGATAAATTTGGCATTTTACCTGAACAAATTTTTGATAGACAATTTGTTTTTGGAATAATCATTTTGCCGTTAAGTTGGTTATTGGTTTATTATTTAACTGGTTTTTATAAAAATATATATCGGAAATCAAGAATTAATGAATTAGTTCAAACCTTTGCTACCTCTTTAATAGGTGTTACATTTATTTTCTTTTTCATTTTATTAGATGATTTTGTTTCGAGTTATAAATCATATTACAAAGTATATATTGTTCTTTTTTCCTTGCATTTCTTTATTACAGCCACATTACGATTTATCCTTTCCTCTATTACTAATTTTAAAATTAAGAAAGGTATTATAGGATTTAACACAGTTATTATTGGAAGTAATCAACAGGCATTTAAAATATTTAATGAAATCACTTCAAAAACTAATTCTTCAGGAAATAATTTTATTGGGTTCATTCATTTAGATGAAAAAAATGGTTTTTCTGACCAATTAAAGAGCAAACTCCCGCATTTAGGAGAATATAACGACTTAAAGAAAATTGTTTTCGAAAATAATGTTGAGGAAATTATTATTGCAATTGAATCATGGGAACACGAATATTTAGAGAAAATAATTAATGAATTAAATGATTTTGGTGTCATTATTAAAATTATTCCAGACATGTATGATATTTTATCAGGCCAGGTAAAAATGAATTCAATTTCTGAAGAGGCGTTAATGATAATTAACAAACAAGTAATGCCTGATTGGGAACAAGCAGTAAAACGTTTTATTGATGTGGTAACTTCTCTTTTTGTTTTAATTATATTTAGTTGGGTTTATGTATTATTAATGATTTTGGTAAAAATTGATTCAAAAGGACCAGTATTTTTTAAACAGGAAAGAATTGGAAAAAATGGAACGCCTTTTTTTATTTATAAATTTAGAACCATGTTTATTGATGCTGAAAAATTTGGCCCATTACTTTCTAGCACAAACGACCCAAGAATTACAAAAATTGGAAAGTTTTTAAGAAAAGTAAGGCTTGATGAAATACCTCAATTTTATAATGTTATTATTGGTGATATGAGTTTAGTAGGCCCTCGTCCTGAACGTAAATTTTTTATTGATCAAATTGTGTTACAAGCTCCGCATTATGTACATTTACATAAAGTTAGACCTGGTATTACTGGATACGGACAAGTGAAATATGGGTATGCTGAAAACATTGCTCAAATGGTTGAACGTATCAGATTTGATTTGTTGTATATTGAAAATATGAGTTTGATAATTGATTTTAAAATATTAATTCATACTGTACTGGTTGTCGTAAAAGGAAGAGGAAAATAAATTTATAAATTGAATAAAAAATGAAAATACTAATTACAGGCGGAGCAGGGTTTATTGGTTCACATGTTGTGAGATTAATGGTAAATAAATACCCTAATTATTCTATTGTTAACCTTGATAAATTAACCTATGCTGGTAATTTAGCTAATTTAAAAGATGTTGAATCAAAACCAAATTACACCTTTATAAAAGGCGATATTGTGGATGCTGATTTTATAAATAAATTATTTGCTGAACATAAATTTAACGCTGTAATTCATTTAGCTGCCGAAAGTCATGTTGACAGAAGTATTACAAATCCATTAGAATTTGTTTATACAAACGTAATTGGAACTGTAAATTTATTAAACGCTGCCAAAGATTTATTTAAAGCTGATAGTAAATCATTTACTAAGTTTTACCATATCAGTACTGATGAAGTGTATGGTTCTTTAGGCGATACGGGTTTATTTACTGAATCAACTGCTTACGATCCTCATAGCCCATATTCTGCTTCTAAAGCAAGTTCAGATCATTTTGTACGCGCTTATTTTGATACTTATAAATTACCTTGTGTTATTTCTAACTGTTCAAATAACTACGGACCTTTTCATTTTCCTGAAAAATTAATTCCGCTTTGTATTAATAATATTAAAAACAATAAATCATTACCAATTTATGGTAAAGGCGAAAATATTCGCGATTGGTTGTTTGTGGAAGACCATGCAAACGCCATTGATCTTATTTTTCATAAAGCAGCTTTAGGTACCACTTACAATATTGGTGGGCATAACGAATGGACAAACATTGATGTTATTAAATTATTGTGCGACATGATGGACGAAAAACTAGGTCGTGAAAAAGGAACCAACCAAAAATTAATAACTTATGTAACTGATAGAGCAGGACATGACTTGCGTTACGCTATTGACTCTACCAAATTACAAAATGAATTAGGCTGGAAACCATCTTTACAATTTGAAGAAGGCTTATCAAAAACGGTTGATTGGTATTTACAAAACGAAGAATGGTTAACAAACGTAACTTCGGGTGCTTATGCAAATTACTACGAAAAGCAGTATAAGTAGAATTTAACTTCTTAATTTCTTAAAAGGATAATACGTTATGCCTATCATGTTCCATGGTAAACGATATTCGTATGCTATATTGTAAGAATAATAAACGCCTAATTTTTGATTTTTAATTTGAAATTCATAAGATATTCTTGGGCAAAAAGAAAAAGTAATTCCAATTTTTTCATCAACAGGTTTTGCATTATTATAATAAGTTATTTCCTCAATTGGCGGCATATTAGCCCTTACATCATAAAATGATTTTTGTGTGCTTGATCCTGTTACTTTAACATCCTTGTTTAATATAGTGTTTGAAGAAATACATGGTTCTACATGAAATTTTTTAGCAATTGTAAAACGAATCCCTGTAACTATGTTTAAAAAATCAACTTTTGAAGTGTAATGAAAATTGGTAGAATAATTTGACATTATTGTATTAGGAATTGTTGATGTACCTAAACTGGAGTTTCCGTAATCAAATTCACCTTGCGACCTTAAATAATTTACGCCTATAATATGCTTTACATAAATACTTTTTCCTAATAAAAAATTAAATCCAATATTTAAATTGATGTTATTTTTCTTAGAATATCCATAATACTTTTCAGAAGAGGTCATTTCTGAAAATCCATCATTTTTTGGTTTATTGCAATAGGCATTATTAATAACAACTCCAGCTTGTATGTTAAAATTTACATAATCTTTTAGTTTTACTTCTCTTTTTTCAGCTTCCTTTGATGAATTTGCGTTTACTGATGTTTGATCTCCTATTTGATTTAAGTTTTCAGGAACATTAATAACCTCTTTTATTCCATTTTGGTATATAATAAAAGCAACTTCTTTTTTATCAATAATATAATCTGGACCATTTAAATTGGAATATAATTTGTATTTTAAGGTCATTGGGTTTATTTCAAGTAACTTTACTTCTATCCTCGAGCTATCTTTTTTAATTAATAAATCTTGGCAAAATAAAGTTGTAGAGTAAAGTAGGGATAGAGTTATAAATAGAATTTGATTTCTCATACAACCCTAAGATAGATAAAAAATAATAATGAAAACTAATAAAAAAGGTAAAATGTAAAGCGTTTTAAATTAAACGCTTTTTACTTAACCAACTTACCGTATAATTTCTCGCGTTCAGCCTTCACTTGGTCGTTAACTAAATATTCATCGTATGTCATTTTTTTATCGATAATACCATTTGGTGTTAATTCAATAATACGGTTAGCAACAGTTTCCATTAACTCATGATCATGACTCGTTAATAAAATAACACCAGTGTAATCTTTTAGGGCATCATTATAAGCAATAATACTTTCCAAATCTAAATGGTTAGTTGGCTCATCTAATATCAACATATTTGGATTAACTTGCATCATACGACTAGTCATACATCGCACTTTTTCTCCACCTGATAATACAGAACATTTTTTTAAAACTTCCTCGCCAGTAAATAACATTTTACCTAAAAACCCACGTACATAACTTTCGTCTTTGTTTGATGAATATTGACGTAACCAATCCATTAAATTCATATCACCAACAAAATATTTAGCGTTATCATTTGGCAAATAACCTTTGTGTATGGTTGTTCCAAATTTGTAGTCGCCTTTATCAGCTTTATCTTCTTCGTTTATGATATCAAACAAAGCAGTAATAGCTAAATGATTTTTAGCAATAAAAGCAATTTTATCACCTTTAGAGACATTAATATTGACATCTTTAAATAATATACCATCAGCATTTGATTTTGTCAAATTCTCGATATGTAAAATTTGATCACCAGCTTCACGTTCTTGTTTAAAAATAATACCTGGGTATTTACGCGTACTTGGTGGAATTTCGTCAACCACTAATTTATCCAATAATTTTTTACGTGATGTTGCCTGGCTACTTTTACTAGCATTAGCACTAAATCGACGAACAAAGTCTTGTAATTCAGTACGTTTATCTTCCACTTTTTTGTTAGCATCGCTGCGTTGCTTTAATGCTAACTGGCTCATTTGATACCAGAAACTATAATTACCAGTATATGTTTTTAATTTACTATAATCAATATCGCAAGTATGTGTACAAACAGCATCTAAAAAATGTCGATCATGGCTAATTACAATAACAGTATTTTCAAAATCAGCTAAATAATTCTCTAACCAAGATATTGTTTCAACATCTAAATCATTTGTAGGCTCATCTAATAATAAAATATCAGGGTTTCCGAAAATAGCTTGCGATAATAAAATTTTAACTTTGTCTTTACCAGTTAAATCTTTCATTAATTTAAAATGAGATTCAACAGGAATACCAACATTTGTCAATAAAGTTGCTGCATCACTTTCTGCATTCCAACCATTCATCTCACCAAATTCAGCTTCTAAATCAGCGGCTTTAATCCCGTCAGCTTCACTAAAATCAGGCTTTGCATAAATAGCGTCTTTCTCTTTCATAATTTCAAAAAGACGTTTATTTCCCATCAAAATAGTATCTAATACCGTAAATTCATCAAATTCAAAGTGATTTTGTTTTAAAACACTTAAACGCATACCGGGCAAAATATTTACCTGACCTTTAGTTGGATCAATTTCACCAGATAATATTTTCATAAACGTTGATTTACCAGCACCATTTGCGCCAATCAAACCGTAACAATTACCTGGAGTAAATTTTACATTTACCTCATCAAACAAAATACGTTTGCCGTATTGCAAACTCACATTAGAAACTGAAATCATTTTATTAAAATTAGGGTGTAAATGTAAGTAAAAAGAATGAGCTTATTTGTTACATTTTTTTAGAAAATGGATTTACTCTTCGTAAAAATATTTTCCTTTTCTGTCCACATTTACTTTTGGTAACCAATGATATTTCTCAAAATAATCATAACCAGGTTTCAAGGTTTTCCAAAATGATAATTTGCTTTTTGGATAAGTTCCTTCAAGCATTTTTATATTTTCATCAGTAAATTTAATTGGTAAAATATCAATATAAATAGGGTTATTTCTATTTTTTGCCTCAACACATAACACATATATTTCTTTTATAATTTCGTTAGTCATGGGTAAACAACCTATGGTTACACAATCACCATGTATCATAATGGCTCCTCCAGCATTAGTTCCGTCTTTTAAAATAACATCACTTGCATTAGGATAACCAACTCTTAAACTTAAATAATAATTGCTCTTAGGATTAAATAAATCAATTTTGTAATAACCTTCAGGTACTTGTCCATCACCTTCTTTCCGTTTTGGACCCAAGGAACCACTGCTGGCACAAATTTTATATGTTTTAAATAAAATGTATTCTGTTTTTCCTTTGTTTTTTAACCAAACTTCAAGTTCTTCCTCATGTTTAAATGCCCGTAAATAAATATCAAACTCATCAGGATTTATTTTTTTAAGTTTCATATCCTTTTTTAAACCCTCCCATTTTGAATCATAGGCATCTTTTACCCTTAAATTTTTTAATTGAGAAGCTTTAAATGCAGATGTTTTGACCTGAGAATACACAAATGTGTTTAAATAGGTAATTAACAAGCAGATATGTAAAACATTTTTCAAAAAAGCTCTGTTGTTTAAAAAGTAATTAGAAATTTAGAGTTTAAAGCTAAACTTATTTTCCATCATGAAATTCTTAAAATTGTTAAAAAGCAAATATTTTATTGTCATCGTGGTTTTGATAAGTTGGTTAATGTATTTTGATAAAAATGATGTGTTTACTCAATATGAATTAGTTCAAAAATGCAACAAACTAAACACAGAAAAAGAATATTATATTTCAGAAATAGAAAAAAATAAAACTGAAATTAATGAATTAGAAAATAATTCTAAAAATTTAGAAACATTTGCTCGCGAAAAATATTTAATGAAGAAAGATAGCGAGGATGTATTTGTTTTTACATCTAATTAATATTAAAAAGAGTTAAGTTTATTGGCTTTCATTGTCTCAAAACTTTTTTATGATACCTTTGTTAAAAACAGAAATTGAAATTTACATTACAACATAACGATCCTCATTCTAAAGCTAGAGCTGGAACTATAGAAACTGATCATGGCTCTATTCAAACTCCAATCTTTATGCCAGTTGGCACTGCAGGAACTGTTAAGGCAGTTCATCAGCGCGAATTAAAAGAGGATATTAAAGCTCAAATTATTTTAGGAAATACATATCATTTATATTTACGCCCAGGTTTAGAGGTGCTAGAGTCAGCTGGTGGTTTGCATAAATTTAATGGCTGGGATAAGCCATTATTAACTGATAGTGGTGGTTATCAAGTATTTTCCTTAGCTAATTCTCGTAAATTAACTGAGGAAGGCGCCATGTTCAAATCTCATATTGATGGAAGTAAACATTTATTTACTCCAGAAAGGGTTATGGATATCGAACGCATTATTGGTGCGGATATTATGATGGCATTTGATGAATGTACACCTTATCCTTGCGATTATAATTATGCTAAAAATTCTTTAGGTTTAACTCACCGTTGGTTAGATCGTTGTATTAACCGTTTTAATGAAACTGAGCCAAAATATGGATATTCACAGGCTTTATTTCCAATTGTGCAAGGTTCTGTTTATAAAGATTTAAGGATTCAATCTGCAGAATATATTGCTTCTAAAAATGCAGAAGGAAATGCAATTGGTGGCTTATCAGTTGGTGAACCTGCTGAAGATATGTATGAAATGACAGAATTGGTATGTGATATTTTGCCTAAAGATAAACCCCGTTACTTAATGGGTGTAGGTACACCTGTTAATATTTTAGAAGGAATTGCATTAGGTGTAGATATGTTTGATTGTGTTATGCCAACACGTAATGCTCGTCATGGCTTATTATTCACGCAAAACGGAATAATTAATATTAAAAACGAAAATTGGAAAAGTGATTTTTCCGTTCTTGATGAAAACGGAACTAGTTATGTTGACAAAGAGTATACAAAAGCTTATCTACGTCATTTATTGGTTTGTAATGAATACTTAGCGGCGCAAATTGCTAGTATACATAATTTGGCTTTTTATTTATGGCTTGTTAATGAGGCTCGAAACCAAATTATAAACGGTACATTTTATAACTGGAAAAACAAAATGGTACTACAATTATCACAACGTTTATAATTATTTGTTAGCCAAGCAAGGGCAATTAAATTATGCTAAAAATATTAGATAAATACATTTTAAAAAAGTTTTTAGGAACTTTTGTATTTTCTATTTCTTTAATTCTAGCCATATTTATTGTGTTTGATATTTCAGAAAAATTGCAAGATTTTATTGCAGGTAAAGTACCAATAAAAGAGATAATTTTTGATCATTACCTTAATTTTTTGCCTTATTATGGCAATTTATTTAGTCCACTTTTTACATTTATTTCAGTCATATTTTTTACATCAAAAATGGCTTCTAAAACTGAGTTTGTTGCTATTTTATCTAGTGGCACAAGCTTTACACGTATTTTAAGACCATATATGATTGGTGCGTCAATCATTACTATCTCCTCACTAATATTAAGTCATTTTATAATTCCAATTGCAAATAAAACCCGTTTCGAATTTGAAGACAAGTATATAAATACAAATTATAATACGGATGAAATAAATATTCATAAACAAATTGCACCTGGTACTGTCTTATATTTATCTAATTACGATAATACATCTAACTCTTCAAATTTAATTACAATCGAAAAAGTTGTAAATAATAAGCAAGTTTATATGCTAAAAGCTGACGGCATGGTTTGGGATAGTATAAAACATCTTTGGAATTTAAAAAACGTATTTGAGAGAAATCTAATATATACAGTAACTGATTCAATTAAAAATAAACAAAAATTTATATTTCACGAAACTCATAAACTACTTCCCACTAAAGAACTCAAGATTGATTTTACGCCTAAAGATATGATTAGATTTCAAAGTAAAATTGAAGTTTTACCCTATTTCGAATTGAAACAATTTATACTTAAAGAAAAGCAAAAAGGGTCAAACCGTATTGAATATTTTGAGGTTGAAATGTATCAACGCACCGCTTTTCCATTTGCAACTTTTATACTTACAATTATAGCTGTTTCCTTATCATCTCGTAAAATTAGAGGAGGAGTGGGGTTACAAATTGCATTAGGCTTGGTGTTAAGCTGTGTATATATATTATTTATGCATATTTCTAAAACTTTTGCAACCTCTGGGCAGTCCATACAGCCCTTATTAGCTGTTTGGATTCCTAATTTTGTTTTTTCAATCATCGCCTTTTATTTATATAAAAAAGCACAACAATAATGATAACATCTTTAAAAAATTATTTTAATCTTCATCCTTTACGTTCAGCTATATTTTTAGGATTAATTGTAAGGTTATTTGCAACAATTTTTTCTAAAGGATTTGGTTTTTTTGACGATCATTTTTTAGTGATTGAGGCTGCCCAATCATGGGTAGATGGCACTGATTATAATAATTGGTTACCCTCAGCTGATGATCCAACCAGGCAACCACAGGGACACCCATTTTTTTATGTAGGCATCCATTTTTTTATTTTAAAATCATTAACCTTAATTGGTTTAACAGATCCTCAAGGAAAAATGTATGTGATTCGTTTCTTGCATGCATTATGGTCGTTACTTATTGTGTATTATGGATTTAAAATAGCTTACAAAAAATCTAATTTAAAAGTTGCGTCTTGGGTTGGTATTGCGCTTTCTTTATATTGGTTTATACCATTTTTAAGTGTCCGTAATTTAGTGGAAACGGTTTGTATTCCCCCAATGATTATTGCCACATGGCTTGTAATTAAAAATGATACAAAAATGCCTAATAAAGATGCATTTTATATTGGTGCACTTTTGGCAATTTCATTTTCATTGCGATTTCAAACTTCAATTTTTGCAGCTGGTTTTGGCTTGGCCCTATTAATATTAAAAACACCACTTAAAAACTTGATTTTGATTTTATTTGGTTTTTTGTCAGTTGTCACTATTACTCAGGGCGTTGGTGATATCTATTTTTGGAAAAAACCTTTTGTTGAGTTTTTAGCTTATGTTCAATACAATATTGATAATGCAAATAATTATGGTGTTGATGTTTGGCATATGTATATCTCAATTGTTCTTGGCCTTTTAATTCCTCCTATAAGTATTTTAGTATTTGCGGGTTATTTTAAAAATTGGAAGAAGGAACCTATTTTGTTTTGGCCAACTTTTTTGTTTTTTGCATTTCATACATATTTTCCGAATAAGCAAGAACGGTTTATTTTACCAGTTATTCCTTTCATCATTATCTTGGGCTTTATTGGGGCTTACCAAATAGCTATCTATTATAATTTTGATAAAAAAAAGTGGTTTAAAAACACGATAATAGGATGTTGTATTGTAAATCTAATTTTGCTTCCAGTCCTTACACTTTCTTATTCGAAAAGAAATAGAGTAGAAGCTATGTGTTATATTGCTGAACAAAAAGATTGCGTTAGAATTATTATTGAAGATTCTAATTTAGACGACTTTACAATGCCGCCACAATATTATTTGCAAAATTGGGTGTCAGTTTTTGGCATTACTAAAAGCTTTACGCCTGATAGCATGCTAGTTTATTATAATAAATTAGTGAAAGCAGAAAGACCAAATTATGTTGTTTTTCTTCAAGCTGAGAATATAAATAATCGAGTAGATTCTCTCAGAAAGCGATTTCCTACTTTGCATTATGAAGCAACAATAGAACCTAGCTTTATTGATAAAACAATGCATTTTTTAAATCCAGTTAACGACAATCAAACTACTTACGTCTATAAAATTAAATAGTTTATAGATTTCTTTAAAAAAAGATTAAAAAAAAGTTTGTGAATAGGAAATAAATAGTACATTTGCATCCCGTTATTTGAGTTAAAAGAATTTAGAAAAGAGAATAAAAGT
>JAYVIS010000045.1:0-15693 GCA_043769975.1 Bacteroidota bacterium | reverse complement strand
TATTCAAGAAGCCACATACACTTACACTGTTCGTTTAGGAGATAACGCACTAATATTAGGTCATCGTTTGTCCGAATTATGCAGCAAAGGACCTATTTTAGAAGAAGACTTAGCATTAACTAACATTTCCTTAGATATGATTGGAAGAACGCAAGCTTTATTAAAATATGCTGCAGATATAGAAATGGTTGGAAAAACAGAAGATGATTTAGCTTACCGTCGTCCAGAAAATCAATATCATAATTTTTTAATGACTGAGCAACCAAATGGTGATTTTGCACACACAATTGCACGTCAACTTTATATTTCAGTTTTTGAGTATTTATTTTATACTGAGTTAGAAAAAAGTAAAGATGCTACTTTAGCTGCAATTGCTTCAAAAACCATTAAAGAAATAAAATACCATATGCAGCATGCTGTTGATTGGACTTTACGCTTAGGTGATGGAACTGCAGAAAGTCATAAGCGTATGCAAAAAGCTGTGAATGATTTATGGATGTACACTGGTGAATTTTTCGAAATGGATAATTTAGATACATTTTTATTACACCAACATATTTCAGTTGATGTAGTGCCTTTAAAATCTGAATGGAATAAATATATAAAAACAGCATTAAACGATGCTACTTTAAATATGCCCGAAGATTCTTTTATGCAAACAGGCAGTAAAAAAGGTATTCATACAGAAAACCTAGGACACATTTTATCAGAAATGCAATATTTGCAAAGAGCTTACCCTGATGCAAAATGGTAATCTAAATTTTATCACACCATCAAAATTTTATTAAAATTTTGATGGTGTTTTTATTTTATAAAAACATGAATCAAGCAGAAGAAAATATCTATAATTTAATTTCAGAAATTCCTGATCCAGAAATCCCTGTGATAACAATTAAGGATTTGGGAATTTTAAGAGATGTAAAGTTAGTTGACAACGAATATATTGTTACTATTACCCCAACTTACACCGCTTGCCCAGCAATGGGAATGATAGAAGGCCAAATTAAAGAAATTTTATTTTCTAATGGAATTAAAAATGTAAAAGTTGAATTAACCTATTCGCCAACTTGGACAACGGATTGGCTATCTCAAGAAGCAAAATTAAAATTAAAAAAGTACGGAATTGCTCCACCAAATCATTCATCTTGTACAAAATTATTTAGTACAGTTGAAGTAGTTATCTGTCCCCGTTGTAATTCTGTTCATACCGAACTTATTAGTCGCTTTGGATCTACCGCTTGCAAAGCCTTATATAAGTGTAATGATTGTAAAGAAACGTTTGATTTATTTAAATGTCATTAAGCGTTAATTATGTAACATTTATCACACACTTTTTTTAATTTCGTTCGTATCTTTGTACTGTAAATCTTAGTGTTATTATTAAATAATAATTTAAAATCTAACAGTAATCATCATGTTAATTTATAATATTCTTTATTCAATGCTTTTTAATAAGTGTTCAAGATGTCATCAAGGTGATGTATTTGTTTCAAAGAACCCTTATAAATTATCAATGATGTTTAAGTTGCATAAAAATTGCAGTCATTGTCATTTAGAATATGAAAGTGAACCAAGTTTTTTTTATGGTGCATTATATGTTTCATATGCAATATCTTCTGGTTGGTTTATGATTTGGTATTTTTTACAAAACAAGGTTTTAGATTGGGATACGCTCAACTTTGCTTTATTTATAATGGGCTTTATTGTATTAGTTGCACCTCTTACATTAAGATGGTCAAGGTTAATATGGTTGAACTTTTTTTATAAATTTAATAAAGAATATAAAAACAAACCGTTGAAAATAAAAAATAGTAATTAAAAAATAAGATAATGATAAATGCAATAAAAAATGCCTTAGGCTTCGGACCGAAAGTTGATTATAAAGAATTAGTTAAAAAAGGTGCGCAAATTATTGATGTGAGATCTAGAGGCGAATATGCTTCAGGTCATGTAAAAGGAAGTGTTAATTTACCTTTAAATGAATTAACTTCAAGTGCAAATAAAATTAAAAAAAATGTTCCTCTGATTACATGTTGTGCTAGTGGCATGAGAAGCGCTTCCGGAAAATCCACTTTAATTTCTATGGGTTACACCGAAGTGCATAATGGTGGAGGTTGGATGAGTTTAAATGGAAAAGTTTAATATAATGAAAGAGCGCTTATTAACAAATTGGACGCTTTGGCGTATAACACGTTTTGTATTGTCCATTATATTCATTGTTAATGGTGCAATAAAAGCTGATTATATTCTGATATTAGGAGGTGTGTTTTTATTAGGGCATGCTTTAGTAAACTCTTGCGCAGCGTGCGCAAGTGGAAATTGTGAAATCCCTCAAAAAAAATAAGATGGAAAAGTTTAATCAAATAATAAATTCAGATAAACCAGTTTTAGTTGATTTTTTTGCTGAATGGTGTGGACCTTGTAAAACAATGGCTCCAATTTTGAGTGATGTAAAATCAAAAATGGGTGATAAAGCAACCATTATTAAAGTGGATGTAGATAAAAATCAAGATGCTGCACAGGCATATCAGGTAAGAAGTGTTCCTACACTTATTATTTTTAAAAATGGAAAACCTGTTTGGAAACAATCTGGTGTTGTGCAATCACAAGAGTTAATTCGTTTATTTAATCAATTTCAATAATATGCATTCTTACCTGGTTAATTTAAAATGGAAAGAAGGAAGAGTAGGGGAATTATCTTCTCCTGAACTAACTTCTAAAATCGAAATTGCGACACCTCCGCAATTTCCGAAAGGTGTAGAAGGAATTTGGTCTCCTGAACATTTATTTACTGCTGCTGTAAATTCTTGCTTCATGACAACCTTTTTATCGATAGCTGAAAATTCACGATTAGAATTTATTGAATTCTCATGCAGTGCTATTGGTAATTTAGATCAAGTTGATGGAAAGTTTTTAATGACAGAAATAATTTTAAACCCTGTTTTAGTAATTACAAAAGAAGCTGACAGAGAAAAAGCATTAAGAGTTTTAGAAAAATCTGAAAAAGCATGTTTGATTTCTAATTCAATTAAATCAAACGTTATTTTAAATCCCACTATTATTGCTTAATTTGGATAAATTTTTCAAGATATTTCAACTGTAAAAAATATTTATCCTGTCACTGGAATGAGTTGTGCTTCATGCGCGCTTAGTGTAGAAACTATTTTGTCATCTCAACAAGGTGTAAATAATTGTAATGTTAATTTTGCTGATAATTCTGTTGCAATTGAGTTTGATGATGCTGTTATTAAGGAAGGGGCATTAAAAAAAAGTATTTCGGATGTTGGTTACGATTTAATTTTAAATGTCAAAAATAATTCGGAGGAAAGTGAACAACTTCATCAAGATTCCTTTAACCGGGTAAAAATAAATACAATTTGGTCAGGTGTATTTGCATTGCCAATAATGGTTATTGGTATGTTTTTTATGGATATGCCTTATGGCAATTTTATAATGTGGGCATTAGCAACTCCAGTTTTGTTGGTGTGGGGACGAAGTTTTTATATAAATGCTTTTCACCAACTTAAATTGAAGAAAGCAAATATGGATTCCTTAGTTGCTTTAAGTACTGGTATAGCTTATGTGTTTAGTGTGTTTAATACGTTAAATCCTCATTACTGGCATTCACGGGGGCTTCATCCGCATGTTTATTTTGAAGCATCAGTTGTAATTATCTTTTTTATTTTATTGGGAAAATTACTTGAAGAAAAAGCAAAGTCAAATACATCTACTGCTATTAAAAAATTAATAGGCTTACAGCCTAAATTTGTGAGTTTATTACAGCATGATAATTCAACTGTTCAGATTCCTATTGATCAAATTAAAATAAATGATGTTGTAGTAGTAAAACCTGGCGATAAAATTCCAGTTGATGGTTTGGTTGTTGATGGTGAATCTTATGTTGATGAAAGTTCAATTAATGGAGAGCCTATTCCCGTTTTGAAATCAATCAAAGCAAAAGTATTTACAGGTACGATTAATCAAAAAGGGACATTTAATATTAAAGCAGAAAAGGTTGGCGATCAAACTCTACTTGCTCAAATCATTAAAATGGTTCAAGAGGCGCAAGGTAGTAAAGCGCCCATCCAAAAAAACGTTGATAAAATTGCAAATATTTTTGTTCCAACTGTTTTAATTATTTCAATTCTTACGTTTATTGTTTGGATGATTTTTGGTGTGGAAAATAATTTCACTTACGGTTTATTATCTTCGATTACAGTTTTAGTGATTGCATGCCCATGTGCTCTTGGTTTAGCAACGCCTACAGCAATTATGGTAGGTATCGGTAAAGGAGCTCAAAATGGAATTCTAATTAAAGATGCTGAAGCACTCGAATTATCTAAAAATGTGACAGCTATTATTTTAGATAAAACTGGAACTATTACGGAAGGGAAACCAAAGGTAGAGCATTTAATTTGGAGTTCAAATATTTCAAACTCAAAGGAGTTATCCTCTATCTTGTTTTCTATCGAAGAAAAAAGTGAACATCCTTTAGCACAATCTGTTTGTGATTTCCTAAAAGGACAAAAAAAAGTGACTATTAATCAGTTTGAAAATATTTCAGGGAAAGGTGTAAAAGCGTTTGTAGATGGCGTACAATATACTGTTGGTAGTATGATTTTTATGAATGAATTAAATATTCATTTATCTGATAATTTAAAATTGGAATTTGATAAGTATAAGGAATTAGCTTATACCGTTTTTGCATTTGCTGATACAAAAGAAATACTTTCTTTAATAGCTATTACAGATAAAATAAAAGAGACATCTATTGAAGCTATAAAAGGTTTGCATGAATTAGGAATTGAAGTATATATGCTTACCGGAGATTCAGAATCTACTGCTAAAATTGTTGCACAAAAAACTGGAATTAAACATTATAAATCTTCAGTTTTACCAAATCAAAAATCAGATTTCGTAAAAGAATTGCAACAAAATGGAAAAGTAGTAGCGATGGTTGGTGATGGCATAAATGATAGCAATGCTTTAGCACAAGCAGACGTGAGTTTTGCAATGGCTCATGGTTCCGATATTGCAATGGATGTCGCAAAGGTTACAATTATGTCGTCTGATTTATTGCAGTTATTAAAAGCTATCAAATTGTCAAAATTAACAGTATCAAAAATTCATCAAAATTTATTTTGGGCCTTTATTTATAATATTATAGGCATTCCATTAGCTGCCGGAATTTTATTTCCCATAAATGGTTTTTTATTAAACCCTATGATTGCAGGTGGTGCAATGGCGTTAAGCAGTGTATCGGTTGTAAGTAATAGTTTGTTGTTAAAATTTAAAAAAATATAAAATAAAATGAATACCTATAAGTATAAAACAAGTATGACTTGTAACGGTTGTGTAAGTAAAGTTGAAAAATTTTTAAATGCCGAAAAAGATATTTTAAAATGGAATGTTGATTTAAATTCAATTGATAAAATATTGACGATTGAGACGGAAAATTTTGAGCCTAATGAAATTCCTCCATTATTATTGAAACTTGGTTATAAAGCGGAATTGATTAAATAATTAGTTCCTTTGAATTATTTTTAATTCAGCTTAATGTTTAAATATTTACATGTAATTTCAGTTAATGAATATTTGTGGAATTTATTTTTTGCCAAAAATGACTACAATAGATTTTATCTTCATATATATTCTAAATAAAAAAAAGCAGACTTGAATTTTCAAGTCTGCTTTTTTTATTAATTATTGAAATTTATTACATCCACTTTGCGGCAAATGTTTTAAACTCAGCGCGTAATTCATTAAAGTTTTTTTCAAATGCATCAACTGTGTTTTTTTCTGCAGAGTGCGAAGGCATTTCTCTGTGGTCAATTGCTACTGGATTTTTTTCTACTTCTTTTTGAATCGCATCTTCATCCACTTTAATAGTATGAGAAATTTCATCAATGTTGTTTTTTTGTATAATAAATTGATTTTGAAAATGCTCAACTTGAGCCAATACTTCAGTTTGGTTATTTTTTGAAGCAATTTCTTCTAAACGATTTTTTAAAATGCTAATTTCATCTGTGTAGAATTTCATTTTGCTTAACCATTCAGTATGATCTGCGTGCTGTGTGTAAATTTTTTCTCCTGTTTTCATAGTTTAATTATTTTATTCAAAGTTATAGCTATGAGAAATTTTAATTAATGACTTTAATCATATCGCCAAATGAGATAAGTCAGTTGACTTGTTCGTTGTTTTTCACTTCTTTGGAAAAAAATAATATTATGTCAATATATCAAAAACATGGGAAAATACCCAACAAACGCCATGTTGTATTTCGCCAACCAAACGGTGAATTATATCATGAAGAATTATTTGGAACTGAAGGTTTTTCTAGTACGTCATCTTTAGTTTATCACTTATATCCACCAACTATGGTGAAAGAAATTGGTAAAGCTCATTGGGCACGACCAGAAATAGCTCTAGAAGATAATTTAAAATGTTTGAGTTTTATGGGTTATGATGTAGAACCCGATGCGGATTATTTATCAAGTCGTAAAGTTTTTTTAATGAACGACGATATGCAAATTGGCATGGCTTGTCCTTCAAAATCGATGGATGATTATTTTTTTAAAAATTCGGATGCTGATGAAATGTTATTTATTCACAAAGGAAGCGGACGATGCAAAACAATGTATGGTACTGTTGATTTTGAATATGGTGATTATGTTATAATTCCTAGAGGTACAACTTACAGATTAGAATTTGATACAGATGTAAACAAAATTTTATTTGTAGAATCTAATAGCGCTATTCGCACGCCAAAACGTTATCGCAATGAATTCGGACAATTATTAGAACATTCTCCTTTTTGTGAACGTGATTTTAAATTACCACATAGTTTCGAAACACATGATGAACATGGTGACTTTAAAATTATGATAAAAAAGAAAGGATTAATTTATCCTTACGTGTATGATACACATCCTTTTGATTTAGTTGGGTGGGATGGTTACGTTTATCCTTATGCATTCTCCATTTTTAATTTTGAACCAATAACTGGTCGTATTCATATGCCACCTCCAATTCATCAACAATTTGAAGGACGTAATTTTGTGATTTGCTCTTTTGTTCCACGTATGTATGATTATCATCCTGATGCAATTCCTGCACCATATCATCATAGTAATATTGATGCTGATGAAATTTTATATTATGTGGATGGTGATTTCATGAGTCGTAACAATATTAAGCAAGGTCAATTTACTCTACATCCAGCTGGCGTTACTCATGGGCCACATCCTGGAGCTATTGAAAGAAGCATTGGTAAAAAGGAAACTAAAGAATTAGCCGTCATGATTGATCCATTTAACCCTTTAAAAATTACAACGGAAGCGTTGAAATATGAAGTGAAAGATTATTACAAATCATGGATGGTATAATTAATTATTAAAATTTAAAAATATAGTATTATGGAAACAAAAGATTTAACTAACGTAAAAAACTTTGATTATTCGGGAGAAAAATTATTTGATACTGCACAAGATTTTTTACCAATTAATGGGACTGATTATGTAGAATTATATGTTGGTAATGCAAAGCAAGCAGCTCATTTTTACAAAACCGCCTTTGGTTTTCAAGAACTTGCTTATGCAGGATTAGAAACTGGAGTGAGAGATAGAGTTTCTTACGTTTTAGTTCAAGATAAAATTCGTTTAATATTAACTACACCGTTTGATCCAGAAAGTGAAATTTCGAATCATATTCGTAAACATGGTGATGGCGTTAAAGTTATTGCATTATGGGTTGATGATGCTAGAAAAGCATTTGAAGAAACTACAAAACGTGGTGCAAAACCATATCTGCAACCAACTGTTTCTAAAGATGAGTTTGGTGAAATTGTGAAATCTGGTATTCATACGTATGGTGAAACGGTTCACATATTTGTTGAACGAAAAAATTACAAAGGTGTTTTTATGCCTGGTTATGTAAAATTGGAAACTGAATATCATCCAACATCAACTGGTTTAAAATACATTGATCATATGGTTGGTAATGTTGAATTAGGAGCTATGAATAAATGGGCTACTTTTTATGGTGACGTGTTGGGTTTCGCAAATTTAGTAACCTTTGATGATAAAGATATTTCTACTGAGTATACTGCTTTAATGAGTAAAGTAATGTCTAACGGGAATGGTAGAATTAAATTTCCAATTAACGAACCAGCTCATGGAAAAAAGAAATCTCAAATTGAAGAGTATTTAGATTTTTACCGTGGACCAGGTTGTCAACACATTGCAGTTGCTACAGATGATATTGTATTTACAATTTCAGAAATGAGAAAGCGTGGCGTTGAATTTTTATATGTACCAGGTTCATATTACGATACTGTTAAAGATCGTGTTGGAATTATTGAAGAAGATTTGGAAGTGTTAAAAAAATGGGGAATTATGGTTGATAGAGATGAAGATGGTTATTTACTTCAGATATTCACCAAACCAGTTGAAGATAGACCAACTTTATTTTTTGAAATTATTCAACGTAAAGGTGCCAAATCGTTTGGTAAAGGAAACTTCCAGGCATTGTTCGAATCAATAGAAGCAGAGCAGGCTAGAAGAGGAACCCTTTAATTGTTCTAAAATAATAAAAATGTCATACTGAGTATAATCGAAGTATGACATTTTTGTTTAAGTAATAATTGCAAATTAATTAAATCAAATATGATTGCTCCCTTTAATTTAAAAAAATGGATTGATGAAAATCGCCATTTGCTAAAACCTCCTGTCGGAAATCAGGTAGTTTATAAAGACACTGATTTTATTGTAATGGTTGTTGGTGGACCAAATGCTAGAAAAGAATTTCACTATAATGATGGTGAAGAATTCTTTTATCAATTAGAAGGTGATATGCAATTACCTATTCGTGAAAATGGTAAAACGCGTATTATTGATATTAAGGAAGGTGATATTTTTTTATTACCTCCAAAAGTGGAACATTCCCCACAACGTTTTCCAAACACAGTTGGTTTGGTTGTTGAGCGCCAAAGAAAATCAAATGAATTAGATGCTTGTACTTGGTATTGCGAAAAATGTGACCATGAATTATACCGAGCAAAATTTCTGTTGGGTGATATTGTAGAACAGTTGCCGAAGTTATTACAATCATATTATGATAATATTGATTTACGAACATGCAAACAATGTGGTACTGTTATGGAAATTCCTAAATTAAAAGAAACAAAAATAAAATAATCGTCGATTTCAAACAATCTGACAGCAAAATTATAATATTATGAAACAAGCAACAATTATAGGTTCGGGTTTAGTAGGTTCTCTTTGGGCAATATATTTATCAAAGGCTGGATATCAGGTTAATATATTTGAACGACGTTCAGATATGCGTAAAGAAAAAATGTCTGCTGGTAAATCTATTAATTTGGCGACTTCTTACCGTGGATGGAAAGCTTTAGATGAAATGGAAATAGGTGATGAAATTAGAAAAATTGCAATTCCTATGTATGGTCGTACAATGCATGATTTAGCAGGAAATACAAGTTATCAACCTTATGGAATAAATAATCAAGCCATCTTTTCTGTTTCTCGTGGCGAAATTAATTGTAAACTGATGGACATTGCTGAGAAAAAAGGAAATACGATCATTCATTTTAATGAAGAATGTGTAGGAGCCGATCTGAAAAATGGAATTGTTAATCTTAAAAATTCGGAAACGGGAAAAATATCTGAAGTAAAATCAGATGTTGTGTTTGCCACTGATGGCGCATTCTCTGCAGTTCGTTACAATGCTATGCAAAAATTGGATCGCTTTAGTTTTAGTCAAAATTATATTGAAGATGGTTATCGCGAAATTTTATTACCTGCAAATTCGGATGGTAGTTATAAGTTAGAAAAACAAACATTGCATATTTGGCCTCGTGGAAGATTTATGCTTATTGCACTTCCAAACTTTGATGGTTCATTTACATGTACTTTATTTATGCCATTTGATGGTCATGAATATTGTTTCAATAATTTAACATCAAAACAAAAAGTTGAAGCTTTCTTTAAAGAAGTGTTTCCAGATTTTTTTGAAATGATGCCAAATATTGCAAATGAATGGGAAAACCATCCATTATCATCTTTAGCAATTGTTAGATGTTTTCCTTGGACTCATGGTAAAACTGCCTTGATGGGAGATGCTGCGCATGCAACAGTTCCATTTTTCGGACAAGGCATGAATGCTGGTTTCGAAGATTGTTCAGTCATGTATTCATTAATGAAAAAACACAACGAAAATTGGGATAAAGTTTTTAAAGAATATGAAATTATTCGAAAACCAAATGGAGATGCTGTACAGGATTTATCATTATATAATTATTTGGTGATGCGTGATAAAGTTGCTGACCCTTCATTTCAACTTCAACAAAAAATTGAACGACGCATAGCTGAATTACATCCAGGTAAATATTTCCCGATGTATTCTATGGTCTCCTTTAGTGATATTGAATATCAAGTAGCTTTAAAACAAGGAAAAGAGCAAGATGAAATTATTCAAAATTTAATTTTCAGAAATAAAATATCAAACCAAACAAGTTCTAAAGAAATTGATAAAATTATTAATGAATTTTTTTAATCAAAACAACAAGTGATTTTTTCTAATTCTATGACAATTGTCATTTTTAGTTTTGTAATTCTTTAGTTCCTTTACCACGATTTAAAAATTATTAAATCAAATTAAATGTACTTATTATGAATGCAGTTAAATTTACAGGACACAACAAATCTGACAAACAATTTGTTGCAACTCTAAGAAAAAATGTCAATGATTATTTTAAACTAAATCATATTTCAACAAGAGCCAATGCGGCAATGGTTATTAAAACAATTGCAATGGTAAGTATGTATGTTGTTCCTTTTGTAATTATTTTAGTTGTTCCGATGAATGCTTTTCTTGCACTAGGTTTATCGGTTTTAATGGGAATAGGAATTGCTGGAGTTGGAATGGGAGTAATGCATGACGCCTGTCACGGTTCATATTCAAAACATCAGTGGGTTAATACAATGCTTGGTGGCACTTTATATTTATTAGGAAGTAATGTGTTAAACTGGAAAATTCAGCATAATGTGTTACATCATACTTATACTAATATTTCTGGTCTTGATGAAGATATTAATTCAAAAGGTCCAATTCGTTTAGCAGAGTATAAACCGTTAAAAAAACACCATCGCTATCAATTTATTTACGCATTTGTTTTTTATGGATTAATGACAATTGCTAAACTAATCAATGATTTTACAAACCTGTTTTATTATAACAGAATGGGCTTGGTAAAAAGTCAAAATGTTAGTTTAAAAATGGAATTTGCGAAAATGGTATTACGTAAAACCATATATCTAATTATCATATTTGGTCTTCCAATATGGTTAACAGATTTTACGTGGTATCAAATATTAATTGGGTTTTTTATAATGCATTGGGTTGCTAGCATTATTTTAAGCTTTGTGTTTCAATTGGCTCATGTGGTTGAAGGTGCTGAACAGCCAATGCCAGAAGATAATATTGATACTGAATGGCATGTTCACCAACTTAAAACTACCGCAGATTTTGCAAGAAATAATAAATTATTAGGCTGGTATGTTGGTGGTCTTAATTTTCAAATAGAACATCATTTGTTTCCAAATATTTGCCACATTCATTATAGCAAATTAGCACCAATTGTTGAAAAAACTGCCAAAGAATTTGGTATTCCGTATAATCTGCAAGCTAGTTTTTTTAGTGCCTTTTCTTCACACATTACAAGATTAAAAGAATTAGGTAGAGAGCCAGTAATAGGTCCTGTTAATTAAAATATAAATTGTGTAAAAATAAAATCATGACAGAAATTCAAAAATCAATCGTTAATCGTATCGAGGAAAAATTTAAAGCTATTGATCAAAATCCTGATGTGCATTTAGAAGGATTAGTGTATGCTAAGCCTATGAATTATTGGGATTATATTATGCCTGATGCCTTATTAGCATTGCAAGTTCAGCGTACTACAGAACCTGATGAAATGGTTTTTGTAATGTATCATCAAATTAATGAGTTGTTATTTAAAATGATTTTATGGGAAATAAATCAAGTAAGTAATTGTGAAGTTGTAACTGCTCCATTTTTCACTGAAAAATTAAGACGTATTAGTCGTTATTTTGATATGCTTTCTTCTTCATTTGATATTATGGGTGATGGAATGGAAAAAGATCAATACATGAAATTTAGAAACACATTAACTCCTGCTAGTGGTTTTCAAAGTGCACAATATCGTTCTATTGAATTTTCATCAACTGAATTAATTAATTTAATTGATTATCGATTTAGAGCTACAATCGATAGAAACACTCCATTTGAACATGCGTTTGAACATTTGTATTGGCAAGCTGCAGGTAAAGATCATGCAACTGGTAAGAAAAACACCATGCTTGTTTTATTTGAAGAAAGATACAAAGCTGAGTTTTTAATCAAGATGGAAAAATATAATACCACAAATATGTGGACTAAATTTAAACAATTACCTGAAGAGGTTAAGAAGGATTCTGAATTAGTTAATGCAATGCGTCATTATGATTATACCGTGAATGTAAAATGGGTGATGGCACATTATCATGCAGCAGGAAAATATTTAGGGGTATCCGAAGCAACAGGTGGTAGTGATTGGAGAAAATATATGCACCCAAAATACCAACGTCGTATCTTCTTTCCAGAATTGTGGAGTAAAGAAGAATTAGAAAACTGGGGAACTAACGTTTAGTAACTTTTAAAATGGTAAATTGTTCCATATTTGATATTAGAAGACAATTTGATGATATTGATAAAAGTATTCTTATTCTTTTAGCCACTAGAACTCAACTTTCGAAAGAAATGGCTTTGCAGAAGTATAGTAATGATATGGATGTTTTTCAACCTGAAACGTGGAAACAACAATTAAATAATAGATTAAAAGAAAACGAAAAACTAAAAGTTGATTCTGATTTTTTAGATAAAATTTTTAGTGCTATTCATGAGGAATCTATTAGAATTCAAAATCAAGAGTTAGAGAAATTAAAATGAAACGTTCTATCGAATTAATGTCGCCTGCAGGTTCTTACGAGGCTTTAATGGCTGCAATACAAGCTGGTTGTAATTCTGTTTACTTTGGCGTTGAACAATTAAATATGAGAGCGCGATCCAGTAATAATTTTACTCTGGAAGATTTAAAAAAAATTGCTGAAATAGGAAAAGAAAATAATGTAAAAACTTATTTAACCCTTAATACTATTTTGTACGATCACGATATTACTTTGATGAAAAGTATTGTGAATGCTGCAAAAGAAAATGGTGTAACCGCAATCATTGCTTCTGATCATGCTGTTATGAATTATGCCAAAAAAATTGGTATGGAAATTCATATTTCAACACAAGCTAATGTTTCTAATATTGATACAGTTGAGTTTTATGCAAACTTTGCTGATGTGGTTGTTTTGGCGCGTGAATTAAGTTTAATGCAAGTGGCAGATATTAGTCGTGAAATAAAAAGAAGAAATATAATTGGGCCATCAGGTAAATTAATTGAACTCGAAATATTTGCTCATGGCGCACTCTGTATGGCCGTTTCAGGTAAATGTTATCTGAGTTTGCATTCTCATTTTGCGTCTGCAAACAGAGGAGCTTGTATTCAAAATTGTCGCAGAAGTTATGTGGTTACCGACAAAGAAGATGGAATGGAATTTGAAATCGATAATGAATTTATCATGTCGGCCAAAGATTTGTGTACCATTGATTTTATCGATAAGATTTTAGATGCAGGTGTAAGCGTTCTTAAATTAGAAGGACGAGGCCGTTCGGTTGATTATGTGCATACTGTTACAAAATGTTATACGGAAGCAATAGATGCCTATTTGGATGGAACTTATACTCAAGAGAAAGTAAAAGATTGGAAAGAAAAACTGGCAACAGTTTTTAATCGTGGGTTTTGGGATGGTTATTATTTAGGTCGTAAAATGGGAGAATGGTGCGATGAAAATGGATCTAAATCTTCAAAGAAAAAAATATATTTAGCAAAAGGATTAAAATATTTTGAGCAAGCTAAAGTTGGTGAATTTCAATGCGAGTCTCACAGCCTATCAGTTGGTGATGAAATTATGATTACTGGACCAACCACTGGATATATTGAAATGAAAATTGAGGAATTAAGATTGGATGGAAAACCAATTGATAAAGTTATAAAAGGTGATATATTCACAATTGTTAGTCACGAAAAAATTAGACCTTCTGATAAATTATATAAATTAGTTTCTGAAAATTAATGTATCGAATTATTCAACAAAGGGCAAAATGTATTGGTTGTAATGCTTGTGTAGAAGCTGCAGATTATCGTTGGCGTATTTCAACTAAAGATGGAAAATGTACCTTAGTTGGTGGAGTTGAAAAGAGTGGGTTTTATTCAAAAATTGTGGATGATCATGAATTGGATGATAATCTAATTGCTATAAAAAATTGCCCAGTTAATATTATCAAAATTATTAAACTATAAAAAATGTCATTTGTAAATAATCAAAATATTAGAGTAACCAAAATATTCACATTTGATATGGCACATGCCTTATATGGTTATGATGGTCCATGTAAAAATATTCACGGTCATACATATAAGCTAAGCGTAACGTTAATAGGAAAAGTAATTTTAGATAATGCCAATCCTAAAAATGGAATGGTCATTGATTTTACAGATTTTAAAAAAGTAGTAAAAGAAAACGTTGTTGATGTTTTTGATCATTCGTTGGTATTAAATTTAAATTCACCTCACGCACATTTAAGTGATTTAAATAATAATTTTGAAAAAATAAATTATGTGCCGTATCAACCAAGTTGTGAAAATTTAATCATTGATTTTTTAGAGAAAATAAAATCAAAGTTACCTGATAGTGTTAAAGTCAAATGCATGAAATTGGAAGAAACTCCAACTTCTTATGCTGAATGGTTTTTAGATGATAATTAATATATAACATAATTTAAAATGGAAACAATTGATGTTTTAGTAATAGGTGCTGGCCCTGCAGGCTGTATTGCCGCTTCACTCCTTAATAAGCAAGGATTTAAAGTAAAAATGGTTGAGAAAGAAAAATTTCCACGATTTGTAATTGGTGAAAGTTTATTACCAAGAGTAATGGATCATTTAGAAGAAGCGGGTTTATTAGATGCTGTTAAAGCTGCTGGTTTTCAAGAAAAGTTTGGAGCTAAATTCGTTAGAGGAAATGAAGTTTGTGATTTTAATTTCGGTGAGCAATTTCATGATGGTTGGAAATGGACATGGCAAGTGCCTAGAGGACAATTTGATAAAATATTAGCGGATACCGTTAAATCAATGGGTGTTGATATTGATTTTGAAACGACAGTTACTGATATTAAATTCAATGGGACTAATTCTATAACCACAGTTGTTGATACTAATGGTAATCAAAATCAAATTTCAGCAAAGTTCATCGTTGATGCAAGTGGATATGGAAGAGTTATACCACGTATGTTTAATTTAGATGAACCATCTTCTTTGGGAAAAAGAAAAACACATTTTACACATTTTAAAGATTTAAAACGACCAGAAGGTATTGATGGAAATCGGATTACAGTGGTTGTTCACCAGCAAAAAGTATGGATTTGGATTATTCCCTTTTCAAATGGAATTACATCAGTGGGCTATGTTGCAGAACCAGAGTTTTTTGAAAATATGCCAGATGATC
>JAYVIS010000044.1:0-52441 GCA_043769975.1 Bacteroidota bacterium | reverse complement strand
TGACTTGTTTTAAAATTAATTTTTTCTTTTAAAATAATGGCATACCCAATTAAACTAGGAATAATCACGTTAATTAGCCAAAGCAAAGTTGATGATAAAATAACCGAAACCGAATTGTCTTCTGTATTATTAAAAACAAACAAAGCTATCGCAGCTCTTATTGCTGGCTCTATAACACTTATCATAGGTATGACGCTTGTTAACATAAAATAGCCAGCAATGCCGCCTAAAACTTGCAAAAAAGGAAGTGGTTGAGATAGTGCGGTATAAATAAAATAAAACTGAAATGTAAAAACAGCATATCTAAATATCGACAATGAAAGTAATTGGGCGATTAATTTTTTAGAAAAAAATAATGGATGAGTGCTTTCCTTAATTTTAAACCACTTAATGACTTTTAATTTCTTTTGAATAAATGAAATATTAAAAATAGCTAAGCAAAAAAATATCGCCAAAGCAAGGCCTCCAAATATGATGACGTATACTAAAATTGATGATTGGTTACTACTCTTAAATTTATAAGCAATAGCGCATACACCAACACAAACGGTTATTAGCATCTGAAACATCCCATTTATAAAATGCAAAATAGTTACACTTGGTTTGTTATCTGGTTTAAAAAAATAAATTTTCGCAATAAACTCCATTGCTCTTCCTGGCGCAATGTTTCCTAGAGTAATGCCCGTAAATACTGATTTGATAGCTGTTTTATACGATATATGCTCAACTTGTTTTGTAATTAATTTCCACTTATAACATTCTATACCCCAATTAACAGGCATTAGCAATACAACAAAAATAATAGCTCCAACTATTTTAGGTTCGGTAAACCAAACTAAAACTTGTTCTTTTAAATTTGGTATTTGCGCTAACCGGTTATAAATTATATAAAAACTAATTATGCCAATAATGACTTTTATAGTAAAGGCTAATATGTTTTTTGTTTTAATAAGTACTTAGATTGATAAAAAAATTAAATTTACAAAATAATGGCAATTAACGATAGAATAATACTAGGCATTGATCCCGGAACCATTGTAATGGGTTATGGCATAGTACATATACAAAACAACAAATTATCGTTAGTAGCCTTGGGTGTTATTAAATTAGATAAGCTCGAAGAACATTCGGACAGATTAAAAAAAATTTTTGAAAGAGTTGTTGGCTTAATTGAAGAATATAAGCCAGATGAATTAGCCATTGAGGCCCCATTTTTTGGGAAAAATGTTCAATCAATGTTAAAATTAGGAAGAGCTCAAGGCGTTGCTATTGCAGCAGCCCTTTCTAAAAATATCCCAATGGTAGAATATTCACCAAAAAAAATAAAAATGAGCATCACTGGTAACGGAAATGCGAGCAAAGAGCAAGTGACGGCCATGTTACACAACCTCTTAAGATTTGATAATACAGAAGGCTATTTAGATGCAACAGATGCTTTAGCTGCAGCGGTTTGCCATTATTTTCAAAATAGTAAAACGCAAAGTGGTACTAAAAAAAGTTATTCGGGTTGGGACACTTTTTTAAAAGATAATCCAGGCAGAAAGGGATAAATTATTAATGAACTGAACTACTAATACTTTGTCTCACCATTGGGTTAATAGTTAAAACTGGAATATTACTAATTTCAACAATTTTAATAGACATTGCGCCACCAAACATTTCGCCAACACTTAAATCTCGTTTATTCATCTGAATAATTAAATCTCCATCATTTTTATTAGCATATTCAATAATTGCTTCAGCCACGTTATTACTTGGGATTGACTTATTAGTACAATTAACTCCTTTGTCCTTAATAAACTTTTTTATTTGATTTAAATACGGTAAAAGCTCATTTTCATACTTTTCATCGTTCGGATTAAAAACCGAAACAATTCTGATATCAGCCCCATAATACAGCGCCATTTGTACTACAATAGGAACTTTTTCGCGAGTTTCAGGACTCAAATCAATAGGCATAATAATATTTTTGCAAATATTTCGATTATCTACTGAACGCATTGTGATAACTGGACAAGGGGCATTCTTTAAAAATTTACTGACATTACTGCCTCCAAAAAAACTTCTGAAACGAACTTGAGTATCAAGACCAACTACAATTAAGGAACAATCCATTTCCTTTGCTTTTATGTCTGTTTGCTCATAAACATCACCTTTTACATTTAAGGCCATTACACTTAATCCAGATTCTTGACTAGTTTTAGTGGCCAAATCTTCCAAATCCTTTTTGTGATCATTGTCACTATCAGGATGTGCATGCATTAAAATCAATTTTGACTTTGTATACTTGGCTAAATTATAGGTTTGTTGTATGGAAACTAACGACTGTTTTGAAAAATCAACAGGAATTAAAATAGAGTGATTTTCTTTTATAAGCATTGGAAAAATTTTCACCAAATTTACTAAAAATTCGATAAATGAGAAAAAATAATCGACAAATGATTAAAATATATATAAACACAAAACTGTTAACGCTTCGCCAAAATCTATTCAACTAAAATAAAAACAGGTGAGCTTAGACACATTTATTCAAAAAATTGGACTTTTTTCCTCTAAATATCACACAAATTGACGTTAGAATTGGAAATTAACACTAATTAAATTTCAAACCCCTACCTTATTTAGTAAATTTGTGTAAAAGGTTAAATACATTGTCAGAAAACAAAAACATACTTCTTTTAAAACTCGATCAATTTATACGCAAGTATTATAAAAATCAGTTGTTAAAAGGTTTAATCTATTCTCTAGGTTTATTGTTGGCTGCCTTTTTGTTTTTAGTGATTGCAGAATACTTTGTTCAGTTTCAAACAACCATTAGAACAATACTTTTTTATGCTTTTGTTTTTACAAGCGCAATCGTTATTTCTAAATATATTATTATTCCCATTTTAAAACTAAACAGATTTGGAAGAATAATTTCTTACGATGATGCTGCAAATATTGTTGGAAAACACTTTTCTAAAATTAATGACAAATTAATCAACACACTTCAATTACAAAGAAATTCAGGCTCAATTTTATCAATTGATTTACTAAACGCTAGTATCAATCAAAAAATGGAGGAGTTAAATCCTATTCCATTCTCGTCAGCAATTAATTTAAGTCACAATAAAAAATATTTAAAATATGCACTTCCTCCTATTTTCTTATTTGCATTTATTTTTGTCTTAAAACCTAGTATTATTAAGGATGGCACTGAACGGTTAATTTATCACCAAACTTATTTTGAACAATTAGCGCCATTTCAATTTTCAATTTCTAACAAAAACTTAATTGCCATTCAGCAACAAAATTTTGTTTTAGAATTAAACTTAAAAGGAAATGAAATTCCTAATGAAGTTTTTATTACAGTTGATGGCATAGAACATAAAATGGAAAAAAGTGATAATTTAAATTACACTTATACGTTTAATAATGTCCAAAAAAATATTGATTTTAATTTTAGCGCGGCAGGTTTTAATTCAAAGCCATATGAATTAAATGTATTGCCAAAACCAATGCTAATTAACTTTAATGCACAATTAATTTACCCAACCTACCTTAATAAAAAAAATGAAACACTTTCCAATATTGGGGATATGCAAATTCCGCAAGGCACAAAAATTAATTGGACATTCAACACAAAAAACACAGAAACTGTCTTTATTAATTTTAAAGACACCGTAATCAATAGTCAAAAAACAAATGAAAATGAATTTTCCTTTTCAAAGTATTTTATTCAAAGCACAAACTATAGTTTAAAAACAGGAAACACCTTTTTAAAACAAAATCCAGATTCGATTAATTATACTATAAATGTTATTCCTGACCAATCTCCAGCCATTGATGTTAGTGAAAAAGCAGATTCATTAAATACACAAAATATTTATTTTTCCGGCTCCATTAAAGACGATTATGGCTTTTCTCGTTTAATGTTTAAATACACTTTAATTGGAAAAGATAGCTTAGGAAATAGCTTTTCAAAACAAAATGAAATACCAATTGGGATAAACAAACAAAATAGTATGCAACCCTATTTTTACTTTTTTAATGCGGCTAATTTCGATTTACAACCTGGCGACAAAGTTGAATATTATTTTGAAGTTTGGGACAATGATGGCGTGAATGGTTCTAAATCTGCTAAAACACAAACTATGTTATTCAAAGCTCCAAGCATAGATGACATAAATAAAACGACTGATAAAAATAATTCGGAAATTAAAAAAGACATTAATGATGAAATTAAAAAAGCAAAAGATTTACAAAAAGACATTAATGATTTCAGTAAAAAGTTGACTGAAAAAAAACAAATGGGTTATGAGGAAAAGAAAAAATTAGAAGATATTTTAAAAAAACAAAATGAACTAAAAAATAAAATTGAACAAACAAAACAAGAAAATCAATTAAATAATAAACAACAAGAGGAACTTACTAAAAACGACGAATCATTATTAGAAAAGCAAAAACAATTGGAGGAATTGTTTGAAAACATTATGACTCCCGAAATGAAAAAACTATTTGACGAGTTAAATAAAATGTTGGATAAGCTTGACAAAAACCAAGTACAAGAAAAATTAGATGAATTAAAATTATCTAACAAAGACATGGAAAAGGAATTAGATAGAACCCTTGAAGCCTTTAAACAAATGGAGGTTGAACAAAAAATGCAACAAGCTATTGATAAACTTGATGATATAAAAAACAAACAAGATGAATTAAAAAAAGAAACGGAAGGAAATAAAGGGAAAGAAGAGACAAAAGAGACAAAAGAAAAAGAAGGGGCGAAAGACAAAAAGGATGCAAATAAAACAGAAGAGAAGCTGACAAAAACAGACAGTCAAAAATTAGAAGAAAAACAAAATGACCTCAACAAACAATTTGATGATTTAAAAAAGGACATTAAGGATTTAGAGCAAAAAAATGAAGCTCTTGAACAAAAAAATGAGATTCCAAAAACAGAGGAAAAACAAAATGAAATTTCGAAAGATATGCAGCAAAGCGCTGAAGAATTAAATAAAAAGAATAAAAAAGAAGCTGCAAAATCTGAAAAAGAAGCAAGTGATGGAATGCAAGAGATGAAGGAACAAATGCAAAAATCAATGGACGAAATGGAAAAGGAAGAGCAAGAGGAAGATATGCAGGCCTTACGTCAAATATTAGAAAACCTCCTAAACTTATCATTTGGACAAGAAGATTTAATGACTAATCTTTCAAAACTAAGATCAGAAAACCCACAATATTTAACAATTCCTAAAAAACAACGTAAACTGCAAGACGACTCTAAAATAGTTGAAGATAGTTTATTCGCTTTAAGCAAAAGAAACCCAGCTATTTCTGCTACTGTAAATCGTGAAATTTCATCGATTATAATGAATATGAAAAAGACCATTTCATCATTGGAAGAAAGACAACAAGCAGATGCACAAATCCGAATGCAATACTCAATGACCTCAATTAATAATTTGGCCTTACTTTTAAATGAATCGCTTGAGCAAATGCAGCAAAAAGCTAAAGAAGGCAAAAAAGAAGGGTCTGGTAAATGTAAAAAGCCAGGAAAAGGCTCAAAACCATCTAGTAAACCCGGCTCAAAACCAAGTATGCAAAGCATGAAACAAATGCAGGAGCAGCTAAATAAACAAATTGAAGAATTGAAAAAAGCATTGGAAAAAGGTCAAAAACCAGGTGGCGAAAAACCAGGAAACAAACCCGGTGAAAAACCAGGTGGAAATAAACCGGGAGGTAAAAAACCTGGAGGACAAGGTGGAATAGGAGCTCAAGGACAGGAAGGCACTCAAGGTATGCCTGGATTAAGTCAACAACTTGCTAAAGCGGCAGCTCAACAAGAAGCATTAAGAAGACAAATGCAACAAATGCTTGACAAAATTAAAAAAGAAGGAGGGAGTAATCCTGGTGGGAATTTAGCAGATATGATGGAGCAAACGGAAAAAGATATTGTGAACAGACAAATAACACAAGAAACCATGAAGCGCCAACAAGATATTATTACAAAACTATTAGAAAGCGACAAAGCAGAGCGAGAAAGAGAACAGGATGAGAAACGCAAAAGTAATGAAGCAAAAAATCAAAATTTAAGTAACCCTACGCAGTTTTTAGAGTATAAAAGATTGAAAGAAAAAGAACTGGAATTGTTAAATACAGTTCCGCCAAGTTTAACACCCTATTACAAAGAAAAGGTAAATAAATATTTTAATAATGTAAACAAATGATTTTAGCTAAAGGAGAAAAATTAGATATAAGTTCCTCATCCGAAAACATGAGATTAGTGGAGCGATTAGTAGAGGACGTCTGCGAGGTTTTTAGTGTGAACGAAGATAGTTATGGTAATATTTTAATTGCTGTAACAGAAGCCGTAAATAATGCTATTTATCATGGCAACGAAGGCAATCCAAACAAACACATAAAAATTGGTTTTAAATCAGGAGATAAAAATATTCAGTTTTCGGTTGCTGATGAAGGAAATGGTTTTGATTATGACGGCCTTCCCGACCCTACTGATCCAATCAATATTGACAAACCTCAAGGTCGTGGTGTTTTTTTAATGAAACATTTAGCTGATAAAGTTGAATTTAATAATAATGGTCAAGAAGTTCTTTTAACTTTTAATTTGAATTAATCTCAAACATAACAACCCTTTTAAAAGCAAAAAACGTTAATGCCAATTTCCTTCAACAACCAAAGCATCCCATTTAAACTAAAAGAAAAAGCTAAACTTAAATTATGGATTAAGTCCGTAACAGAAAAGGAAAAACATATTATTGGAACAATTAATTATGTGTTTTGTAGTGATGCGGAATTACTTGAAATCAATATAAAACATTTAAATCACAATACGTTTACTGACATCATCACATTTGATTATACAGAAGGAACCAAAATTAATTCAGATATTTTTATTAGCGTGGAAAGAGTCTCGGAAAACGCTAAAAAATTTCAAGTCCCTTTTGAAGAAGAACTTCATCGCGTAATGATTCATGGTATTTTACACCTTTGTGGCTACAAAGATAAAACCAAACTAGATTCTGACTTGATGAGAAAGAAAGAGAATATGGCTTTAAAAACAAAAACAAGCTATCAAATAACCTAATTGAGACACAAAAAGCGATTTTTGTTAGCTTAAGTTCGATTTTTGTTAATAAATTTTTGTTGTTTTAAAAATTTATATATCTTAGCATCCTATAAAGTTTAATAAAACCTATGAAAAACTTCAAAAAACTAGCTTTAACCACTACAGCCGTTATTGCATTTGTGTTTTCAATAAGCGCACAAAAAAATTATTTAAAAGATGCTGATATTGCATATGAAAACCACCAATATTTTAACGCAATAGAGCTTTATAAACAAGCCTATACAAAGGTTAAAAAAGCTGATTCAAAAGCAAAAATTTTATTTAAAACTGCGGTTTCTTATCATGAAATTAATGATTTGAAAGGAGCAGAAACTTATTATAGTAAGGCAATAAAAGCAAAATATCCTGACCCAATTGCGATATTAAAATTAGCTGATTGTTTAAAAGCTCAACAAAAATACCCAGAAGCAATTGTAGAATACAATAACTACAAAAAAGAAATGCCTTCTGATGTACAGGGAGAAAACGGAGTAAAATCATGTGAATTAGCTCAACAATGGAAAGATGCTAAAAATACGCCTGAAACACGTTTAAAAGTTGAGAACATGGCTTTAATTAATTCTAAAGAATCAGATTTTAGCCCATCTTATGCAGATAAAAAATTCACAACATTAATATTTACTTCTACAAGACAAGGTGGAACAGGTGGAATTGACGTAACAAACGGACAAAATCACTCTGATTTATACGAGACTAAATTAGACAAAAACGGAAAATGGAGTACTCCAGGGCCTTTAGGTACAACTATAGTTTCAAAAATGAATGAAGCTTCTGTTTCTGTTTCTAAAAAAGGTGACATGATGTTTATGACTCGTTGCCCTGAAGGAAAAGGAAAACAATTTAAATGTCAATTATTCATGTGTAAAAAACAAGGTCCATCTTGGGCTGAGCCAGAAGAACTACCATTTAACATTGATTCAATCGCTTTTGCACATCCAGCAATTAACATAACAGGTAAAGTTCTTTATTTTACTTCTAAATTACCTGGTGGTTACGGTGGAAAAGATATTTGGATGAGTACTTATAATGATAAAGGTAAAGCTTGGGGAGATCCAGTAAATTGTGGTCCTAGTATTAATACTCCTGGTGACGAAATGTTCCCTTATATTGCAGATGATGATAAAACATTATATTTCTCTTCAAATTTTCATTTAGGTATGGGAGGTTTAGATATTTTTAAGGCAGAAAAAGATGCAAGTGGAAAATTCACTAAAGCACCAGAAAATTTAAAATCGCCAATGAACTCAGCTGGTGATGATTTCGGAATTATTTTTGAAGGTAAAAAAATCAGAGGTTACTTTTCTTCAAATCGTGAAGGCGGTAAAGGAAGTGATGATATCTACTCTTTTGTTTTACCACCATTATTATTTAACTTAAACGGAACAGTTGTAAGTGCAGAAAATAATGAGCCTGTTCAAAATGCGTTAATTCATTTAAAAGGTTCAAGCGGAGAGATGTTTGAATTAAAAACAGCAGCTGATGGTAAGTATTCTTTTAAATTAAAAGAAAATACTTCTTACGAAGTAACTGTTGCAACTGATAAAAACACAACTTCTCAAACTTTTAAATTAGGGTTCTTAGCTAACCAAGATTTAGGTAAACTTACTACTGTAGCAGAAAATGAATCGAAAGATTTTGTGAAAGATTTTGCATTAACACCAGTTAAAGCTGAAATTCGTTTCCCTGCTGTATTATATGAATTAGGTAAAGCTGATTTGAAACCTGAATCTAAAGATTCTTTAAATTTCTTATACCAAACTTTGATTGATAACCCAGGAATTGTAATTGAATTACAAGCTCACACGGATAGTCGTGGTAATGATGCGAAAAACCAAGCGTTATCTGAAGCTCGTGCGAAGTCTTGTGTTGATTATTTAAATATTGAGAAAAAAATTCCTTTAGCTCGTTTAATGTCTAAGGGTTGGGGAGAGAAAAAACATTTAGTTAAAGATGATGTAATTAACAAAGCAAAAACTAAAGAAGAGAAAGAGGCATTACACCAAAAAAATCGTCGTACTGTATTCCGTATCTTAAACTGGGATTATCAAGATCCTAATGCTCCTAAATCTGACAAACCAATTTACAAACCACAAGTTAAAGGTGAAGAAAATTCTGAAGAAATAGTTGAATAATAATATTGACTCTAAAAAAACCCTCTCAGCAAACTGAGGGGGTTTTTTATTTAAAACAAACACATATAATAAATTGTGTTAATTTTAATTTTCTATTTATTATTAACGTAATTTTGTAAGTATAATTTAATCATAAATAAAGTGCGCGATGTAATTTGGACCATAATCGTTTTATGGGTTATTTGGAAGATATATGATGCTTTTAAACTAGTTACAAAGACTAATCATACCAATGCGTCAAATTCACACAAAAATCAAACATATCAAAAAAAAGAAGGTGAAGTAAAAATTGAAAATCTAAATAAAAACCAAAAAAGTCATTTCAAGCCTAGTGATGGCGAATATGTAGACTACGAGGATATCACTTAAAATCAACTTATAACTATTGGCTTTAATAAAAAATACTTATTCTCAATTATTAGTTACGCTGTGCCTTGCTGTTAATTCAGTCTTGGCACAAGACACACCTTTGCCTGCCCCTTCAAATTATCAGCAAACAAATCCAAACGCACCTAAAGAATTTGAAAAATTCAAAGACCGACTTTATTTAGGAGGAACAGTGGGTGCTTGGTTTGGAACCTCAACATATGTAAACTTATCTCCAATAATTGGTGTAAAAATTAACAAACAGTTTTCGGTTGGTGTTGGTGCAATTTATAATTATTATAGCCAAACTTATGTTGCAAAAAAATATGTTTCTACTCTTTATGGAGGGAGCGCGTTTGCTCGATATTTCGTAATGGAAAACTTGTTTGCGCAAGTAGGATTGGACAGAATAAGTGTGCCTGATTATCGAACTGGCATTTTAAACAGCAGGGCTTGGGTTGACAATGTTTTAATTGGGGCCGGATATAGGCAACAATTTTCGGACAACGGTACAATAGTGGCAATGATTTTTTATAATGTTAATCAAACACCACTTTCACCATACCAAAATCCCATCATTCAGGTTGGATTTAATATTGGATTATAAATTATAGCGCATAAAAAAACTCATAAATAATATTTATGAGTTTTTTAATAATTACTAAAGCATTTACTTTTGTTCAAATTTTTTGTAATCAGCAGGTACAGATAATTTCGATTCATCGATACTTGTTTTAGTTATTTTAGAAACTTCTAATTTACTAAGGATTTTGCCATCTGAAATCGTTTTCTCTTCAGATAGTAAAGGCATTGAACCTTTTGGTAAATCCTTAATTTGATTAAAATATACACTTTGTTTATCCTTTCTATTCCACATTTTTACTAAAGGAACAAAATAATCATATTTCCCAGAAACAATCCAATATGTAATTTGAGTATTTTCTTCTATGTTTTTTACAACGTATTCACTGCATTTTTGTCCTTGAATAGTTTTTGTATTAGGTCCCTTTGTAGCAACACACTTCCCGATAATAATGGGCATTGTTTCGCTATTCGTTACTCCCCAAATTTTTCGAACAGGATTTACAAATTTTATTTCTTTAGTTGCTGTATTGAAAATGAAACTACCTTCAACCTTACCAGATTTATGGCCTATTTGATCCAATTTAATATCATTTCCTTTTACATAATAAATATTGGTTGTTGAGTCCCCTTTACTTGTTTCCATTTTAAATTCAATGCTCCCTTCAAATGATTGAGCAATTGAAAAAATTGATATTGTTAAACTAGCTACTAATAATTTAATTTTATTCATCGATATGGTTTTAAAAATTTATCTAAATTAATTATATTTATCAATATATGAAAACTATGTCAAATAATAATGAAAAAGGAAAAGCAGGTGAAGATTTTGCAATTGAACATCTCCTAAAAAATGGATATAGTTTAGTGTCAAAAAACTGGAGATATAAGCACTTAGAGATAGACCTCATTGCTACAATAAACAACACGCTAGTAATTGTTGAAGTTAAGTTAAGATCATCTAATGCATTTGGTCAGCCAGAAGATTTTGTTTCTTTAAAAAAACAAAAAAATACTATAAAAGCAGCGCATGCTTATGTTTTAGAAAATAATATTAATCACGAAGTTCGTTTTGACATAATTTCCATAATTCAAAACTCAAATGAGCTTTCTATAGAGCATATTATTGATGCCTTTTACCCAACACTAAAATAATAGTAATTTAATTTACCCGAGCAGAATTATGCTTGACAGATAATTCACCCAGGTTAAGTGCATAACCGGTATTATCATTTGCATTTCCGTTAACGGATTTAATGCCCAGTTTATTTAATTTATTTAAAGCTCTACAAACAATTGCCCATACACCCTTTTTTCTTTGATTATCAATCCCTTCTTGAGTTTCAGTTTCAGAAATAACATTTACCATGGCACTACTTTTTGTCTTTTCTACAATTGGCATCACCAAATCAATCTTTTTGCCATTAGTAATTAAATCAAAATTTTGCTGGCTATTTGCCAATTGTATTGCATTAGTATCCTTTTTTAATTCAATTTCACTTGTTTGGGCTATAACTTTATTAAATGACTTTTTGTTACTGCCATTTAACGTAACATGTTTTAAATTTACTTTAGTAGTTATTGGTGGCTGCTTAACTGTTAAGCCATTATCGCTATTAATCTTTATATCTTTCTTAATGTCAATATTAACGTGTTCAGTTAGTGCAACACTATCGTTATGTTTAATATCAGCATTGAACTTACTCCAAACAAAAACCACCCCTAATAATAAAACGATTGATGCTGCTGCTGCAAATTTGCTTACTGAAAAATTATACCAAATGACTTTTGGCTTACGTTTCAAAATATTTGGAGTGGGATAAATAATAGTTTCATCCGCAACTAAACAAGTGCTTTTATACAGATTTAATTCTTTGGCCAAACTACTATTAAGCGCACAACTTTTTTCTACATGAATCATGTCTAATTCGGAAAGTTGTTTTTCGACATAGCCAATAAACTGATTTTCAGAAATTAAATCCGAATCTGTTTTTTTGAGGTGCGTTTTTTCCTGGAAACATATTACATCGTCAGATATTTCTACTAAATCCAATTCGTTCAAATCTATTCCTAAATTTGGGTTTAACATGGCAAACAATTCTAAATTACAGATTTGTTCCTCAGTTAAAACGCCTTCACAATAATCAAGTAAAAACGCCTCGTAATTATGTATATTAATTTCTTCCACTATATAACAACTTCTAATTTCCCAATATAATTTTTTAAAAACGCTCGTGCTCTAAAAATATATACCTTAACTTGACTTTCGCTAAGATTTGTTATTTTTCCAATTTCGATATAATCATACCCTTCATAATCTCTCAAAAGAACAACGCTTTTTTGAATTTCTGGTAATTTATCTAATGCACTATTTAATATTTCTTTTAAATCAGAATACTGATTTTGATGCTGAAGTTTGTTTTCAATCACCTCATTATAATTTCCTTGCTTTTTAGCCTTACGTGTATAGTCGATTAACGTATGATGTGCTGCTGTAAATAAGTATGATTTTGATTTTGCGGCATCAATATCATTTACTTTTCTCCACACTTTTTCGAAAGTATCCTGTACAATATCTTTTGCAATATCTTCATCTCTTATATGTTTTAAAACAAAGCGATACAAACCATTAGGATGGTCGTCAACACATTGATTATATTCGGTTACGGTCAAAAAAAATTATTTAATATAGATAAGACGTACTTCAGAGTTAAAAAGTTACAGTCATTTAAAAAGAAAACCCTCTGAAAATCAGAGGGTTTAAATAATTTATGAAGATTGTTTAATTTTGAGTCTTTGGCCTCGTTGTAACTGTGAAGTATTATTTAGGTTATTCATTTCACTTAAATCTTTTACGCTAATACCATACTTTTTAGACAATTTATATAATGTTTCGCCCTTTTCAACTTTATGGTATTGATATTTAGCACTTCCACTGTTGTCTGCTAATTTTTGTTTGCTATTACTTTCAACTGTTGAATCAGTTTTTGAAGCAACATTTGTTTGTGGGTCTTTTGGGGTGTCTGATTTTACTTCTGTATTAGAATTGCTTGAAGGCGATGTTTGTTTCACATAAACAATAAGTTTTTTGCCAGCGCGTATTCCTTTCTTTCCTATGTAATTCCAAGATTTTAAATCAGCTACCGTTACTCCATATTTGCGAGCAATTGTGCTAATTTTTTCTCCATTTCGAACTGTATGAGTTTTCTGCACTTCTTTTACAGCTAATGAACTTTCTTGAACAATTAGTTTTTGCGACTTAATTGCTGCATAAATTTCTGTTTCATTGGTTAAAAACATTCCAATCTTAGCTTTTGGCAATGTTAAAGCATTTCCACCTTCAGGAATAACGTTTTTACGATATTGTGGATTAAAATAAATGACTTCTTCTAAGGAAACATCTAGTGCGGCCGATATTTGTTCGAAAGACATCGTTTCTTTAACTATTGCTGTATCAACCTCAAAATATGTTTTACGAGGCATAGATGCGTAAATATTATGCTCTGTAGGGTAATTCATAACATAATTAGCTGCAATAAATGCAGGAACATATGCTTGTGTTTCTGCGGGCAAAAACGGACGAATTTCCCAATAGGTTTTTTTTCCTCCACTTCTACGAATTGCTTTACTAATTGTTCCTGGGCCTGCATTATAAGCGGCTAACACCATTTGCCAATCTCCAAACATACCATATAAACTTTTTAAATATTCAGCTGCGGCTTCAGTTGCTTTATATACATTTGAACGTTCATCAATATAAGAGTTTACGCTTAAGCCATACATTTTTCCTGTAGGATACATAAATTGCCATAAACCAGTTGCACCACATTTAGAACGAGCATTTGGATTAAGCGCAGATTCGATAACTGCCAAATGCTTTAACTCTAATGGGATGTTATGTCTATCGAAAATTTCTTCAAACATTGGATAATATAATTGAGATAAACCCATCATTCGGCTCACCAATGTGCGTCTTCGCATAGCGTATAACTCGATAAAACCTTTAACATGAGGATTATACACTAAATCAAAAGGAGAATTGGCATCTAATTTTGCTAAACGGCTTTCATAAACAAAGTCCTCGAAGCGCGGCACACTATCTTCTGTATATTTGAATTTATTAGTTTTTGGATAAATTGGCTTAGCCAATGCCTTTTCTAACACTTTTTGGTTAGCTAAACTATCTAACATAGCTGCTACTGGATTGTCCGTAATAGTAAGTCCGTTTTGAGCAAATAAGGAGTTACCAAGTATCAAAACTAACATTATAAACGATGTTTTGAAAGTATGTTTTAAGTGGGTTAACATGGCGTTTCTTTTTTATTATAACGTAAAACTGTAGCTTTTCGTTACAATTATTTTACTGGTTATACAATAATAAAAAATAAATGGCATATTTAAAAGTTAAAGAAGTTTAATTCCTAACTTTGCAATGTGAAAAACAATATTGAAGAGGAACCAAAATGCTATTTCGAACGAAATACACTTATTATTATCATTTGGGCATGTTTAGCGCTTGCTTTTGACATTTTAGGGTATTATGTATTAAATATTCCAAGTCCTTGGGGTGTTTTTGTATCAATTCCTGGTTTAATTTTAACTATTCAGACCCTTTGGTTGATATTAAATCCTTATGTATTATTTTATAAAACTAGGTTTGAAATTAAGCAGTCTTTTATCTATAATAAAGAAATATATTATTTAGATATAAAACTAGTTGAATTAAAAAACAATGATATCATTATGACTTATAATGATTATACTCAAGAAAAGTTGCCAATTTTTGGCCTCAGAAAATCTCACAAACAATTAATGTTTGAAAGCTTAAAACAAGAAATTGAATTAAGTAATTTAAACCGCGATTTTTAAAAATGAAAAAAAAATTATTCCTTTTATCAATTCTTTTTTTGCCAACCTCTATCTGGCTATTTTTAGAATTAAGTACAATCAATTCCAAAAAACTTCCATTGTTTGGTCCAAAAAAACTTAATGGAAAAGATACCGTTTATTACAAGACCACAACAACCTTCAAAACAATCCAAGCATCAGGAAATGGTTTACAAGATATAACATTAGATACCCTTGAATATCCTCTTTTTGCCGTTAGTTTTATTAAACAAAGTTATAACACTGATAATTATCGGATGGCTGGTTTAAGCGAATACATTCAGTTTAAGAATGAAAAAATTTCAGAAATTCCATTTGTAATAATAACAGAGTGTGATGGATTAGCTAATGAAAGTTGTTTCAGGGAATTTGAACAACTAACTAAAAAATCACCCTCAGTGCATAATTATTATTGGGAAACGCGTTCGTTTGATAGTTTAAACAAATCTTTCTTTATACATAAACCCTCTTATGTTGATTATAGTTTTTTTGCACTTATTGACACTAAGCGAAACATCAGAGGTTATTATGATGCCCGCTATATTTCAGAAATAAAAAGATTAATAGAAGAATATCAGCATCTTAGACTAAAGCATGAAAAGAAAACACTTCTCAACCAAAATAAAATAGAAAATAAATAATGATCAAAAAACTAAATTTAATATTCATCGTTTCAGTAATTAGTTTTTTAATTTCATGTCGTGGAAATGTAACTAACGAAGTGAAATTATTGCCTGTTTACGGCGAAAAAAAGCCTGTTGGTAGCGAAATTCGTGACACACTATTTCATACGGTTAAACCCTTTTTATTTACTAATCAATATGGTGAAAAGATAACGGAAGAAACTATAAAAGGAAAAATTTATGTGGCTGATTTCTTTTTTGCTACCTGCGAAAGTATTTGTCCGAAAATGAGCACGCAATTAGTAACCATACAAAATGCATTTGCAAAAGATGATAGTCTTTTAATATTATCACACACTGTAAATCCGATGCATGATACCGTTGAAGTTTTACAAAAATATGCGGAGCGATTTGGTGCAGTTAAAAATAAATGGCATTTACTAACTGGTAATAAAAAGGAAATTTACGACATGGCTCGATATAGTTATTTAGTAAATGCACTGGAAGATGATGGTTCTGCTGAAGGTTTTTTACACAGCGAACTTTTTGTTTTAGTTGATGCAAAAAAAAGGATTCGTGGGTTTTATGACGGGACAGACAGTGTAGCAGTTGCAAAATTAATTGCTGATATTAAACTTTTAAAAACAGAATAAATTTGTTACGATACTTTTTGATAGGTACATTTTTTTTGTTTTGCTTTAATCTTTCAGCAAAACAGATTACTACAACTATTTATTATTTAGATAGTGCCCAAAATGTAATTTCAACCGAGTGCATCACACTTAATGACAGCAAGCCTAATCCTGTATTTAAATTATTCAAAAAAAAACAAAGATTAAATAAACAAATAACTGCGGCCGCTTTAGCATTTCCTTTTCCTTTTGGTATTGTCGGTTTACACAGAATATATTTAGGCACGAGTCCTCATGTGCCAGTTGTTTATATAGGAACTCTTGGTGGTATTTTTGGGCTACTACCTCTAATAGATTTTTTTGCAATCACTTTTACTAAAGACTTTGAACACTATCGAGATAATGGAAATGTGTTTATGTGGATGAAGGATTAAAAAAATCTTTCTAGCTTATTCTTTCTATTTATTCCTAATCCTCTATTTGTTTTGGTAACAATTGAAATGTCATACGATGCAATGGTGTAGTGCCAAATTGCCTAATTGCCTCACGGTGTTTTTTTGTAGGATAAGCCATATTATGTTCCCAACTGTAATGCGGATAAATAAGTGCTTGCTCTTTCATAAAATCATCACGATAGGTTTTTGCTAAAATACTTGCAGCAGCAATGCTTAAATATTTACTATCACCTTTTACGATGCATTGGTGTGGTGTTTTTTTATAGGGCGTAAATCTATTTCCATCTATTAAAAGCAATTCTGGCTTTTGTTTGAGCTTTTCAATTGCGCGATGCATTGCTAAAAAAGAAGCTTTTAAAATATTAATTTCATCTATTTCGATATTGTCAACAACTCCTATTGCCCATGCAATTGCATTATTTTCAATTTCTGGCCTAAGTTCATAGCGGTCTTTATCAGATAGTTTTTTACTATCATCTAACCATTTATTTTTATAATTTTTAGGCAAAATAACCGAGCCAGCATAAACTGGCCCAGCTAAGCAACCTCTGCCAGCTTCATCGCATCCGGCTTCAATTAAATTTTTATCAAAATAACTTTTAAGCACAGCTTAAAGTTTTTCTAAGCAAGCTTTAATAGCATCAAAATTAGGTTGTTTGCCAGCATCTTCTAAAACTTCGGCGTATTGTAAAATTCCATTTTTATCGATTACAAATGCAGATCGTTTTGATACTCCAATCATTCCGAATGCAAACGTGTCATACAATGTATGATAATCTTTAGAAGCCGTTTTGTTAAAATCAGATAACAAATCGAAGTTATAATTTTCTGATTTCTTGAATTTATCTAGAACAAATAATGAGTCGATAGATATGCCAATAACTTCGGTATTTAAGGAAGTGTAAATATTGTAATTATCTCTGATATTGCAAAGTTCGGCAGTACAAACGCCTGTAAAAGCTAAAGGGAAAAACAAAATAACGACATTTTTTCCTTTATAGTCAGTTAATGAAATTTCTTTTTTTTCAGTATTAAATAATGTAAAATTTGGGGCAGGTTTTCCAAGAGTTAATGGCATATTAATTTAAATTATAAGGTGAGTTTGTTATTAATTATTTGTTAAACAATTTAGATTTTAAATGGTTTAAACAAAGTAAATGATAATTTTGTAAAAAAATTTATAAATCTTAAAAAAACAATAATATGGCATTAGTAGGAAAAAAAGCACCATCATTTACTGCAGCAGCAGTTCTTAACGGCGGAGAAATTGTAGAAAATTTTTCTTTAGATCAATACATTGGCAAAAAACATGTAATATTTTTCTTTTACCCAAAAGATTTTACATTTGTTTGCCCAACAGAATTACATGCTTTTCAAGAAAAATTAGCAGAATTTGAAAGTCGTGGATGTGCAATAGTAGGTTGCAGTACCGATACAGAACAAAGTCATTGGGGTTGGTTACAAGTAGAAAAAAAAGCAGGCGGAATTAAAGGGATTACCTATCCTTTAGTAGCTGATACTACAAAAATAATTTCATTGAACTTTGATACTTTATTTGGAGATTATGATGTTGACGATAACGATAATTTAATTGCAACCGGTCCAATGATTGCTTTCCGTGGTTTATTTTTAATTGATAAAGCTGGAGTTGTTCGTCATCAATTAATAAACGACTTACCATTAGGTCGTAATGTTGATGAGGCAATCAGAGTATTAGATGCTTTACAATTTACAGAAGAAAATGGAGAAGTTTGTCCTGCAAACTGGGTTAAAGGGAAAGAAGGAATGCAAGCTGACCACAAAGGTGTAGCTGACTATTTAACTAAACACTAGTATTAAACAGTTACCTCAACGTAATAAAAAAAGCGAAACAAATGTTTCGCTTTTTTTATTACTATCCTTTATTCTTCTTTAAATGGGTTTCGAGGTATCCATTCAGTTGGTTGTAAAAATTGCATAAATGGTTTTAAAATTAATTTAGAAACAGCGTTTTGTGGTTTTATATAACAAAGTAACTCATGTGGTTTTGCACCAACTGTTGTTTTGATTTCAGAAGCAGTTCTACCTAAATTAATTTTTGATTTCTTTTTAAGAATTCCCTCTTCAATGTAGCTATATAAAATTGTTTGATACAACTCATAATCTTTATTAATAGCATAATCAAACCCTACATAGTGTGCTTCAATTTCATTTGGCAGGTAATAACCACTCGCAAAAGAAACAATTTTATTATTTAAGAACCACGCATCTATATAAAACAATTCTGGTTGTGTTTTAACAACATCAATAAAATAATTAGGAGATAAGTGTGCTAATTTAAATTTAGCTTGCTCAAATACTTGAAGATATAACTTGTACAATTCATCATTGTATTTTATGATTTCCTCAACAGTAAGTCGCTTTCTTTGTAATGATTCGCTGGCCTTTAAAATTCCTTTAGCGCGGTTTCGGTATTTTTTAGAAAAAGAATTTAAATAATCGCCAAGACTTAAAACCTCTTTTGGCAAATCAATAATCATATTTGGCTCAACATTAAAATGCTTAAATTTTGTACAATACCAACAATCTTTATCGCCAAACCCTTCTTCATAAAAATCTTTTACGAGGATTGCGGATATTTTTCCTCTAAGCTTCTCGGCACGAGCAATACAATCTATAACTCCTTCAACAATTTTAAAAGTAGTTTTTTTGCTATTCACATCCAGATAAAAGCCATGCTCACCACTAATAAAATTATTTCCGCAAGTTACTAACCGCATAATGGTTTCGTTTTCGTTTTGTTCAATATATTTTCTGAAAATTGAAGCACGACTACTCTGTAAATCTGTTATCTGACGGGATATTCTTTCGCCAAATAATGAAGCAGAAAAATCATTTATTTGAAAATACACAACTCCAATTGGTTTTTTTCGATTATACACTATTACGTATCTAAACCTAAAAATATCTGATTTTTGTTGATGAATAATGCTTAAATAATCGAAAGACAAAAATGTGTTATTTTCTTTAATTGCTTCATTCCATTCATTAATTGGAATATTTATAATCTCATCAAAACATGAAAATGTATAATTGCCAAACAATTTTTTATTTGGAACAAATTTATTCTTTTGAATTATCTTATCACAGAATGCAAACATCAAATTGTTATTAATGGGAAAATGTCATCAAATAAAATGGAAACACTATTACTAATTGTAAGTGTGCTGGTATCTATGCTAAAAACTGCATTAGTAGGCATTTCGAAAGGATTAGATATGCCAGTAAAATTTTTTATTTCACCACTTCTGGCTTTTGCATAATGACCTTTTACATCACGTCGTTCGCAAACATCAATAGGAGTTGCTATGTGGTATAAAATAAAATGTTGTTCTCCAATAATTTCTTCGGCTAATGTTCTCAAATCATTTGTTGGTGTTATTAAACTGCAAATAACTACAACACCGCAACTTGCTAATTGTTTAGCTAATTCCGCAGTTCGACGTATATTTTCAGTACGATCTTCCATGCTAAAACCTAGGTCTTTGTTTATACCTAATCTTAAAACATCTCCATCTAAAACTTTAGTCAATATTCCTTCTTCGAATAGTTTTTTTTCTAAGTGGTAGGCTAGTGTAGTTTTTCCAGATCCAGAATAACCAGTCATCCAGATAACTAATCCCTTGTGCGACAATCTATTTTCTTTGTCTGAGGAACTAACCAATTCGATTTGATTTGAAAAAACGGAATTCTTGCTATTCAAAATACTTATTATTAGAATTTAAAAATACAACAATTTATTTTTATATTTGAGTGAATTAACTGTTTTAGGTATTATTAACAAGACCTAAATAAGTTTTTGTATAAAGATTATGGTAAATGATTTTAAGAATAGCCCTGCTATTGACCAAGTAGGAATAGAAGAGAGAGTAGCGCGATTTAATACAAGGAGCGTTAAAAAAGAGAGTAAAGTCCAGGCTTTAAAATTAGCTTTGAATATGATTGATTTAACAACACTCGAAGGAAAAGATACTGACGGGAAAGTTAAACAAATGTGCTATAAAGCAATGCATCCGCATGATGCATTACCAGATCTGCCAACTACAGCTGCCGTTTGTGTATATCCAACATTTGTAAAAACTGCAAAAGAAGCATTAAAAGGAAGTTCTGTAAAAGTTGCCTCTGTATCAACTGCTTTTCCAAGTGGAAACTCTACTTTACAAATTAAATTGTTAGATACTCAATTAGCATTAGACAATGGTGCTGACGAAATAGACATGGTGATCAGTCGTGGGGAATTTTTAAAAGGCAATTACAATTTTGTATTTGATGAAATTGCAATAATAAAAGAAGCTTGTAAAAAGCACAATGCTCGATTAAAAGTTATTTTTGAAACTGGAGAGATTTCAACTCTCGATAATGTTCGGAAGGCGAGTGATATTGCTATATATGCAGGTGCTGATTTTATTAAAACCTCAACAGGGAAAATAGGTGTGGCTGCAACTATGCCTGTAACATTAGTAATGTTGGATGCTATCAAAGATTATTATTACAAAACTGGAATTATGGTTGGTATGAAACCTGCCGGTGGAATTAGCACTGCAAAAGGAGCTATTCAATATTTGGTGATGCTTCACGAAACACTTGGCAATGCTTGGTTAGACAATAAATGGTTTAGATTTGGCGCAAGTAGTTTAGCAAATGATATCGTTTTACAACTTGAAAAAGAAGCGAGAGGTGTTTATTTTAGTAAAGACTATATTTCCGTTGACTAAAACTGTTATTTAGAACTCAAATTTATACCCAATCCCTTTTATGGTTTTGATATAATTGTCTCCTAATTTTTCACGAAGTTTTCTGATATGAACATCAATTGTTCTATCTCCCACAACCACTTCATCACCCCAAACTTGTTCTAAAATATATTCGCGTGTAAACACTTTTCCTGGCTTACTAGAAAGCAAAACCAGAAGCTTGAACTCTTTTTTTGGAAATGTAATTTCTACATCACCCTTATAAACAGCGTACTTTTCTTTATCAATTCTAATATCTCCTAAATTTACTTGTTCATCTTTTGTTTGATTAGGAACAAATCTTCTAAGCAATGCTTTAATACGACTAGTAAATACTCTAGGCTTAATAGGCTTTGTGATATAATCGTCTGCTCCAACTTCAAATCCAGCAATTTGAGAATAATCTTCGTTTCTCGCACTCAAAAATGTAATCATAACATCTTTAAGGCTCGGCATTGAACGTATCTCTCTGCATGTGTCTATGCCGTCCATATCAGGCATCATTACGTCTAATACAATTAAATGGGGAACTTCTTTCTTTGCTATATTTACTGCGTCTCTTCCGTTTAATGCAGTAAATACTTGGTAACCTTCTTTATTTAAATTGTAGCTTAAAAAATCTAAAATATCTTGTTCATCATCTACCAACAATATTTTAAATGCATTATTTTGAGTTGTCATATTAAAAAATATATTGTCCAAATGTATATCTAAAACCGAACTACAACGTTAAGTAAATATTAAGAAATATGCACAATTATCCATTAAATATCAATATTTCATATTTTTTAAATCAATAAAAAACCTTTCTGAATGAGTAAAGATATCTCATAAATTATTAAAGAATTTATAAGATATCTTTACTTTATATATCTTGCTTCATAATAAATCTTATTTAAACTATATTTTAATGAAAAATTTTAAATCTTACATTTTATTAACTATTACATTAATTTCAATCTCTACAATGTCGTTAAAAGCATCTCATGGCTTGCCTTTAGTTGGATATTCTTATACTATTGGTGCAACAGGGGTAACAGTTTCTGGGTCTTCTGATCCATCTACTTGCGGTTCAGGCCCATTTTGGATTCAAACAAAAGTTACATGTAATCCAACACTTTTTTCTAATACGCCATTAGACGCTTGTTTAAAATCATATTTACAAACTTGGACTGGTGCCGGAACATCTTTTAATTCATTTCCATGGTATAATTCATTATTAAATATCCCCGGTTATACTGCAGCTCTTGGCTGGTCTGATGGCTGTATTTTAGAACCATATACTAGTACATTTATTCCATTTACTGACTTGTGTCCGGGCAAAGTTTATTATTTTAGTAGTCGCGAAATTGTAGCAGGATCAGGCGGATTGTCATATTTTGGGCCATTTGGACCAGTTAATTCGTTTACAGTTCCTGGTGTTAGCGTTCCTTGCACACCTGGCCTCATTACTTCAAGCCCGCCAACTTCTTTAGGTTCACCATCATGTGGAGCGCCAGTCTTACTAACTTTTATTCCTCCAATGGGATGTAGTGAAAAAAAGACTTTAATACCTGGTTGCAGTGTTTGTGATACAATTGTTTGGTGGGGACCACTCGGAGTCATTGCTGTTAATACGCCAACTATTCTAGTAAATCCATTATCAACCACCACCTATACGGTTGGATGGGATACCTGTAGCCCTATACGGAAAGTCAAATGTTGTTGCGCACCTTTTGACCCTCAGATAACCGTATTTGTTGCAAATGCAAATGCACTATTTACCTCGCCTTCTACTTTATGCGCGGGAGCAACAGCAAATTTAATTTCTTTAGGCTCAGGAATTGAAAGTTGGTCTATTACACCTAGTATTGGGGTCAGTCCTTCAACTTCCACTTTAGGCACGTTCAATCCCGTCTTTAGTACTCCAGGAACATACACAATTACTCATCAGGCATTTAATGGGCCCTGTAGTAACATTTTTTCGAATACCATTACGATTACCCCAGGAATAACAACCTCTATCACTACTGCTGGTGGTGGCTGTGGATTACCATCAGGATCTGGATCCGCAACTATTGCGGTCACAACCTCAACGGTTGGTATGACTTATGCTTGGAGCTCTGGCGTATCAACAGCATCCGTGGCCACAGGTTTAACTTTTGGGACAGTATATACTGTTACTTTATCAAATGGAGGTTGTACAATAACAAATACAGTACAAGTAAACAATAATCCAAGTCCAGTTATATCTTCTTTCAGTGTTTCACCAGTCTTATGTTTTGGGCAGAATACGGGTACAATAGTTGCAAATATCACAAGTGGCAATCCTCCATTTGTTTGTGCATGGTCGCCCGTTATTACCACAACAACAAATATTGCTAATGGTTGTGCTGCAGGTACCTATTCGTTGATTGTAACAGATTTAAATGGTTGTACCACAAATAGCGTAGTAACAGTAACTCAGCCAAGTCAATTAACTTTAGCTTTGGGTTCAAACACGACTACAATTTGTAATGGAACTACTGCTACACTTACCAACACATTAACAGGCGGAACACCAGCTTATTCATATACTTGGAACCCTGGAGCCCTTTCAGGACCGGGTCCAAAAATAGTTACACCTTCGTCAACAACTCAATATACAGTAATAGGACAAGATTTAAATGGCTGTTTAACAACTAATACCATTACTATAAATGTTTTAGCTCCATTAAGTATAAGTGGAAGTTCCCAAACGTTATGTTTAGGTAGTAATGCAAATTTGATTTGTACTGGAACAATTTCTCCATCATTAACTTATACTTGGTTACCAGTAGCTGGAAGTACATCTTCGATTACAGTTCCTAACACAGTTGTTGGGGTTCAATCATATACTGCAATTGTATCAGATGGCTGCAGTGTTCCAACTACAACTGTAGTTTTTACGGTATCAACAAGCCCAAATCCAACAGCTAATATATCAGCCGATTCATTAGTTGGTTTAGCGCCCTTGACTGTTAACTTTACTGACGCTGGTTCAGGAGGAACATCGTTTAATTGGAATTTTGGTAATGGAAACACATCAACTAGCCATATTCCTAGTTCTCAATTATTTAGTTATGGCGGGATTTATATGGTTACTTATACTGTAACAAATTCATTTGGTTGTAGCGCATATGATTCATTATACATTAAAGCAATTGATGCAGAAGCAATTATTATTATTCCCAATGTATTTACTCCGAATGGCGATAAATCAAATGACTTTTTCATGATCAAGGGAGCTAATATTGTTAATTATGAATGCTTAATTTATAACAGATGGGGCAAATTAGTGTTTAGTTCTACAGACATAAAACTATCTTGGGATGGAAAGATTAATGGAAATCCTGCTGATGAAGGAACCTATTTTTATGTCATTAAATGTTCGGGAGTTGTTGGAGCCGAAATTAAAAAACAAGGAAGTGTTAATTTATTTAGATAGAACCTTAAGCAAACTTCATTAAATAAAAAGAGCCTCAAATTAGAGGCTCTTTTTTTTAACTATATTTTTTAATTTAACTCAAATTGCAATCTACTTAACTTATGATATAAACCAGCTTCATTACTAATTAGCTCTTGATGATTTCCAATTTCCAAAACTTCGCCTTTTTGTAAAACCACTATTTTATCCGCATTTCTGATTGTTGATAAACGATGAGCAATTACAATCGATGTTCGGCCAACCATTAATTTATCAAGTGCTTCCTGAACTAAACGTTCGCTCTCACTATCCAAACTGCTTGTAGCCTCATCTAAAATTAAAATGGAAGGGTTTTTTAATACAGCCCTTGCAATAGCAACACGCTGGCGTTGGCCACCCGACAATTGAATTCCTCTATCACCAACTAATGTTTCGAACTTATCAGGAAAACTCATAATAAAATCATAAGCATTCGCCTGTTTTGAAGCTTCAATAACTTCAAGCTCTGTTGCGTTTGGTTTACCATATAAAATATTTTCTTTTATAGTTCCACCAAATAATAAAACATCTTGAGGCACAATGGCCATTTGATCACGCAACTCTGTTAACTCAAAATCGGTTGATTTTTTTCCATCAATAATATATTCTCCTCCATTTGGTTCATAAAAGCGTAATGCCAGCGATGCTAATGTAGATTTTCCACTTCCACTACTTCCAACCAAAGCGATAGTTTCACCTGCCTTTGCACTAAATGAAATATTTTTTAATACCTCAAAATCTGGTCGAGTTGGATAGGTAAATTGAATGTTTTTGAATTCTAAATCGCCTTTTACTCTTTTACTATTGTCATTTGAAGAAAAAGCTAGGTTTATTTCTTCATTTCTATCATCAATAATTTCAAACACTCTATCAGTTGCGCCTAAAGCTCTTTGAATAGAAGCAAGTTGCTCTGGCAAACCTCCTAACGAACCAGCAACAAATAAGGATAACATCATAAAAATTCCAAATTCTTCTGGTTCTAAAACTCCAGACTTCATTAACAATAACATTTTGTACAAAATAAAAAAGATAGACCCAAAAATACACATGATGATAAATGCAAAAAAAGCACCTCTCATTATTCCATATTTAATTCCAAATTTTCTTATATCATTTGTTACCCTATCATATTTTCCAATTTCTATATGCTCATTAGTAAATGCTTTTACACTTGTAATTCCTGTTAAAGCCTCAGATACAATAACACTGGATTCAGAAATCTTATCTTGTAATGCTTTTGAATAACCCCTAATTTTTTTTCCATACAAAATAGCAACAACTGTTATAGGTGGAATAATAACCAAAAACCATTTTGCAACATCCCATCCTGTAAAATACACAAGCAGAATTACACCACCAACACCTACAATTGTTTGGCGAATCACTTCTGCAATATTTACTGTAAAAGCTTCAGAAATCACATTAATATCTGTTGATAATCTACTACTCAAATCAGCCACTTGATTTTTTGAGAAAAAACTCATGGGCATTTGAACCAATTTATTAAAGGTATCCGTTCTTAAACCTTTTAATATATTTTCAGTTACAATGGAAAAGGTATAAACTCTGCCGAATGATACTAATCCCTGAATAACTAACAAAATAAACAGCTCTTTGCCTGTACCTGAAACAGAATCCTTAAAAATACTGTTAGACATCCCAAGTTGTCCCATATAACCATACATCTTACCCGCAACAATAGGAAAATATAATCCAACAGCAGCTGTTCCAGCAACGAAAACCATTCCTAATACAAAAATCCATTTGCTTTTGCCTAAATAACTGAATAAACGGAATGATTTTTTGAAATTTTCTTTAGAAAGCTTTGCTTTTGGAAGTTCGTCTTTAGATTTATGTTTTACACCAGTAGCTTTTGCCATTATTTTCCTTAAATTTGGATGCAAAGGTAGTCTTTTAAGAAATTAAAATAAGAAAATTGATAAAATTTAAGGATATCTTAATAAAAAAATTTGCTAGAATATAAAATTCCATTATATTTGCACTCCATTTTTGATAATAACAACATATTTTAAATATATAACACCATGAAACGTACCTTCCAACCATCGCAACGTAAAAGAAAAAACAAACACGGATTTCGTGAGCGTATGGCTTCTGCAAACGGACGCAGAGTTATTGCACACCGTAGAGCAAAAGGCAGAAAGAAATTAACTGTATCTAGCGAAAAAACACATAAATAACGGGCCGCTAAAGCCTTTTAGGAATATTTTAAAAGCTGTCTATTATAAATAGATGGCTTTTTTTATTATATTCACTAACCAAATTCATTCAACATGTTTAAAAAAATTATCCTTCTTGCTTTTTATTCAACTCTCGGGTTTTCACAATCGCAATCTATCATTGAAGAACAAAGCCTGCATTATAAAAATTTCAATTTCAAAAGTGATGCGCAGTGGGATAGTTTATCAACTATTGAAAACAATACAGCACCACAGTCTTTTTCAAAACTAAGTTCTGCACCAACCGCAAGTTGCAATTTGACAAAAAAAGTATACGGATGGCATCCGTATTGGGTTGGTTCTGTTTATACAAGCTATGACTGGAGTATGCTTAGTGAATTAGTTTATTTTGACTATACAGTAAGTCCAACAACCGGCAATAATACAAATACATCATTTGCCTGGGCAACCAGTGCTGCCGTAACAGCAGCAATTAGCAATAGTGTAAACGCACATTTTTGCGCCACTATGTTTAGCGGGCATTCAACCTTTTGGGCAAGTGCATCCGCACAGAATACGTTTATTTTAAATGCCATAAATTTACTAACCACTAGAGGAGGAAAAGGAATTAATATTGATTTTGAAGGAATGGGAGCTGCTGATAAAATTCCATTTAAAAATTTTATGATAAACTTGTGTAATCAAGTACATGCTGCAAACCCAAGTTATAAGGTTACAATGGCACTTTATGCTGTAGATTGGAGTTCCACTTTTGATATACCGGCATTAAATGCAGTTGTAGATAACTTTATTATTATGGGTTATGATTATTACTATTCAGGCTCAGCGCAAGCGGGTCCAGAAGCTCCATTATACAATTTTCAGACAACCTACAATTACACCTTGTCGAAATCAATTACCTACTATTTAAATTTAGGGGCAACAAAATCTAAATTACTACTTGGTTTACCATGGTATGGAAGAGAATGGGAAACGGTTGGAAGCACAGCTCCATCAAATACTACAGGAGGATTTACAGCATCTAGAACATATGCCTATGTGAGAAACAATCCAACAACATATTCTTTAGGAAATAAACGTTGGGAAAACAACAGCTTTAATCCGTATTATTCATATTTAAGTGGTGGATTAAACAGGCAGTGTTTCGTTGATGATGCATATAGCATGCGCAGAAAATTCGATCTGGTAAATCAACGTGGCATAGGCGGAATAGGCATATGGGCACTTGGATACGACAACGGTTACACTGATTATTGGCAAGCTATAAAAGATAAGTTTTCTACATGTGCAACTGTATCATGCACGGATAGTATTTATGATATGGGTGGCCCAACTAGAAATCATTATGATAATGAAAGTTATGCTTATACAATTTCTCCTGATGGCGCTAGTAAGGTCAGATTAATATTTAGTCAATTTGACTTACAAGCTGGCACAGACTCTTTATATTTATTTGATGGGCCAAGTACTAGCTCGCCATTATTAGGCGCTTATACTGGAACAGTAAGTCCTGGGATTGTTAATTCAACAAATCCTTCTATTACACTAAGGTTTAAATCAAACGCAACTACAAATAGACCAGGTTTTAAGGCTATTTGGAATTGTATAAGTGATAATACGAGTCCAACTACTCAAGTTAACGTGCCAAGTGGATGGATTACACAAAATTTTACCGCAACATATACAGATGCGGATAATATTGGTGGTGTTGGGATTGAAAAAAGTTTCTATCAACCCACTTATTACAACGGCATTGATTGGAGAGCAAATGGTGTAAGAGGATTTTTTAATGATGATTTTAATACAACATCAATTAATAGTGATTGGACAAATGCTTCTGGAATATGGAGCATAAGCTCTAGTTCATTAACACAAACAGATGATGCAAATGGCAATACAAATCTTTATGCAACAGTAACACAAAGTTTATCAAATCGATATTTATATAATTTTAAAGGAAATATAAGTGGCGCAGGAGTAAACCGCAGAGCGGGAATACACATTTTTAGTGATGCACCTAGTTTAACAAATAGAGGAAATAGTTATTTAGTTTGGATGCGACCAGATCAGGGAACAATTGAATTATACGAAGTAATATCAAACACACTTAACATAGTACAAACCGTTAGTTTTACAATTGTACCGAACGTAACTTACGATTACAAAATAACCTTTGATAGGATTAGTGGGGAACTAAAATTATGGGTAAATAATATTTTTGTAACATCATGGATAGATCCAACACCTTTTACAAGCGGTATTGGCGTTTCATTCAGAAGTGGTAATAGTAAATTTACAATTGATGATTTTAAAGTATTTAGATCAAGAGCGGCATCAAATACTTTATTGGTTGGAAATGCAATTTCAAATGATTTACGAAACGAAAACATAAGTCCAAGTATTTCCTCAGGAAAAATAAGTAGCATTACTAAAGATATTGCCGATAATTTTTCTCTTATTAATTCTAACTTAGTTGATGTTGATTGGACAGCTCCAATAAAATCTAATATTATAAATGATGGCTTGACTGTTGACTTTGATACAACATTCGTTAGCTCTCAATTAGACTTGAATTACACTACAGCAAAAGATACAAATTCAGGGGTAACAAATTACTTTTATTCAATTGGCACAACTGCTGGAGGAAAAGAGATAATAAACTGGACAACCAACGGCTTAAGTACTAGCTCTTCAGAATTGGGATTAACATTAATTAATAATCAAAAATATTACATTTCAGTTAAATCAATTAATGGCGCTGGCCTTATGAGTGATAGCACAGTTAGTGATGGAATATTGTATCTAACACCTACAGGAATAAACGAAGCCAGCATCCTAAATCAATTATCAATTTATCCTAATCCAACAACCAACATAACAACGATTAGATTGATAGCCAGCAAAAACGAGAAGCTGTATTATACTTTATCTGATATGCATGGGAAATTAATTGAAGAAAAAACTCTAAATATAACTGATGGAATAAATACGACTGAAATTAACTGCGACCAATTACAATTAAGCAAAGGAATCTATCTGATAAAATTTCATTTATCAAATAGAGAATTAACTAAAAAATTGGTAGTAGAATAATAATCAACTTATCTTGTGTTGCTTAAAACAGAATGATTATTTGCTTTCTTAACAGCCTGTAAAAAGAGTAAGCCTAAAAACAAGAAAAAATAAATTCCAATTTGCCTTTCAAGAATAGATTCTGTTAGCATAATTACAAATGATGAAAATAGAAAAATAACCGCAGCGGTATTATGCCTCAGTTTGTAGAACACTATTCCAAACAAACTAACAAAAAGGAAAACAACACCAATACCATACGAAATGCCAAGAGTTAAGAATTGATTATGTGAATTAAAATGTGACACAAAACCTTTATTAAACCCAAAATATAAATAACAATAATCCAATAGAAATTGAGAATTTCTTGCGCCAACACCGGTAAAAAAATCTTGCCAAAAAACAGCTTTACTGCAAAACAAAATGGCATTACGTTCTATTAACGTATTGTTTATTCCAGGATTTGAATAAAAACTTATTGTTTCCAATACTCTACTATGAAATGATGGAAGAATATTTGAAAGAAAAAATAGGCAACTTAAAATTACTAAAACTATTCCTCCAAATTGGAGTTTCGATTTTGATTTAAAATAAGCCAAATAAAATAATCCAAAAATTAAAATAATTAACGGCATTTTAGAAGCAATTAAAAATCCTAATAAAACATTAAAAAATAGAAAAAACACTAAAATTAATTTGATATTTCGCGAAAATTTATGAAAATAAAAAACAATAAAAAGTGATGCCGTCGTGCTAAACAAGCCATAATAAGTAGGATGCAATCCTGAAATGTTTTCAAAAAAGGTTCTCAATTCATATGAACCATTTAAATAGGCATTATTTGAAAACATAATGCCTGAGAAAAATAAAATAATGAAATAACAAACGGAAAAAATTGAAACTGAAATTACATACGTTTTTAATGCTGAAAAATAACTCAACGGTTTGCCTAATAACGAACTTATATAAAAAATAACAGGAGTAATAAAAAATAAAATTTTCTTTTCAAGCTCAAACCTAATCACAGGATTGTCTGAAAAAAAACAATATTCAAACAAATAGGGAAGAAATGGTAAAATAAACAAGAGGTAAAAAAATAAATCCTTCTTTATGAACTTAGGCCTTTCGATAAAAAAAAGAAGAAGTGTTAAAACAGAAAAAACAACAAAACTTATTGTAACAATCTTTAACGAAAAAATAGGAAATGTAAATAAAAAAATAAAACAAAAGTCTCTATATCGCTGAGTGTATAAGCTTAACTTATCCATTTTTTGTTTTGTAAATTAAAATTTTATCATCTACAAATTTTTTGAATTCTCTGTGAAATCTAGCCTTGTCGAAACGTTTGGTGTTTTGAACAAAATCAATTTTGTTAAACATCTTTTTGTTACTTTCAAATTGCGATATTGCTTTTGTAATTTCTTCAACAGTTTGGCCTTCGAAAAACAAACCGGTTAATTCATTAACAGATTCTTTATAACCACCTATAAAAGGAACAATAATTGGAGTTCCTGCGGCCTGTGCTTCTACTATTGTAATACCAAAATCTTCATTTGCGTTCGCAATAAAAGCTTTGGCTTTAGATATTTTTTCTCTTAAGACTTCTGTACTAAGAAATCCTAGTATTTTTACATTATTAGGTGACATATCGATTAATTTTTTCTTATTAGGCCCCTCTCCTGCAACTAATAAAGTAAGATGTGGAAAATTTGCGAATGCCCTAATAATTAATTCCGTTTTTTTATAGGCTACTAAACGAGAAACTGTAAAATAGTAGTCTTCCTTTACTTCATTAACACTAAATAAATCTATATTAACTGGTGGGTAAATCACTACAGACTCACGATTATAATTGTTTTTGATTCTAAGTTTTACATTTTTTGAATTTGCAATAAAATAATCTACGCCAGCATTATTTTTCAAATCCCATTTTTGAAGTCGATTTAAAAAATAATTAAATACAGTTTTAATAACTTTATTGTTAATTGCTGCAAGATAATCTGCACGAAGATCCCAAGCATACCTAACAGGGCTATGACAATAACAAATATGCAATTGGTTCTTTCTTTTTTTTATTCCTTTTGCAACACAACTAGAAGAAGAAATTATTAAATCATAATCATCCAATTTCAATCTTTCAATTGCATATGGGAAAATTGGAAAAAATAATCTATATATTTTTTTTGCAAATGGAATGTACTGTAAAAAAGTAGTGTGTGCTTTTTTGTTAAACAAATAATTTTCTCTTTTCGTTGAATCATAAAAGTCAATCAAACTAAAAACGTCAGCGTCAGGATAGCAAACAAACATCTCACGAACCACCTTTTCAGCACCTCCAATATCATTAAACCAATCGTGTACTATTGCAATTTTCATTGTGATTCAAGGCATTTTAGCTCACTAATAAGCAAATTAGCTGAAGATTTAAAATTATAGATTTTTTTAAGATTTTCAACATATTCTTCAGAAACTTTAGCAGTCTCGATTTTTTTTATTGCAGCCAAAAAACTACTAGTATCATTATTCTTGAAATAAATAGGCCCTTCGCCAAAACTTTCTTTAAATACAGGTAAATCCGAACAAATAACTGGTGTTTTTAAACAAAGCGCTTCTAAAATTGGGATTCCAAAACCTTCATAAATAGAAGGGTAAATTAATGCTGAAGCATTTCTAATTAAAGAATAATAATCATCATTCTCTATATAATTTAAATTACGAACAGAAGAATGAATTGTTTCAGAATTATTTATAAATACTGACGTATTGTTTGACAAAACAATAACATAATAATCTAAATTTTCAATGGCTGAAATTTGATTTAAAACAAAATTATTGTTTTTTCTAGGATTATTTCCACCAATCAGTAAAAGGTATTTATTGCCACTATTATCTTTTGCTATGTCAGTTATAAATGGTAACCCGTTAGGAATAACTTTTACTTTATTAACTTTAATATGATAGTTGAAACAGATTTCTCTTTTTGAAAATTCAGAAATCGTTAAAATTAATTTCGAATTATTACAAATGCGTGGGATCAAAAAACGGTACCAGGTTTTAAAAAAATAAGAAAACCAATTCACATTTTTAACCTCAAAAGCTAAATCATGAATCGTAATTACTTGGTTTTTTAAAAATAACGGGGCAGAATTACAAAAGTTAATAAGAATCGCATCTTTATCTTTACGAATGAAATTGTACAAAGAAACCTGTTCCCACATTGTTAAACTGGAGGTTATACCAATCCTTTTTAACGAAAAATTAGACTTGTTTTCAAAGGATTTTGGCACTAAAACAACGAAGTCAAATCCAACTTTCAACAATGCATCAAGCATACCAAATGCATAGGCTTGAACTCCTGTTTTTTGTTGACATAAAAATTTACCGTTGATATAGAACTTCATCATAAAGAGATATAAAAATACACAAAAATGCTTAATAGATATAGGTAAAATGCTTACTTTCACTCTTAAATGAAGCCTATTAATCTATATACTCTATACTTTTTAGTTTATAAAAATTTGCAGTTAAAATATAAACATTCCTTGTTAGGGTTTGTGTGGAGTTTTGTACACCCTTTATTCTATTTACTTATATTTAATTTTGTATTTTCTAAAGCTTTTTCGCAAATCGAAAATTATACTCTTTATGTGCTAAGTGGATTAATTTTTTGGGTGTATTTTTCTGGAAGTTGCAATCAATTATCTCAAACATTTATTAAAAATGCACATCTCATAAAATCACTTCAAGTAAAAAAAATATTATATCCATTTTCTGAGCAATTAACAGAATTAATAAGTTTTCTTGCCGGCTTTGTAGTATTTATTTGCTTAATGTTTTTTTTAAATTTGAAAATAAACTTTACCATTCTTTATCTCATTCCAATCATTATTTTATTTAGTGTATTTATTTTTTCTGTGGGTTTAATACTTGGGTCATTAAACGTATTTTTTAGGGATGTAGGCATTTTATGGAATACGCTCAACCCTGCATTATTTTATCTGACGCCAATCGCATATTCATCTGATATTATTTCGAATGAAAACAATTTTTATTTCAAACTAAATCCCCTATTCCATTTTTTTTATATCATTCGAAATGTATTATATGAGGGCAAATCACCATCACTGCACTACAGTATCAACTGTATCATTATAACCATTATTTTTATTTCCATTTCCGCTTTAATTTACAAAAAAACAAAAAACGGATTTATTTCAAACCTCTAAAATGCCAGATTTAGCAATAGAATTAAATAATGTTTCGGTTTGTTATTTGCATAACAAAAGAGGAATCTATTCCATAAAAGACTTTGTGACTAAAGGTGGATTGTTTTCGCCATTTGATAAAAAAGTGATTTTAAATAACATAAATTTAAAAATTAACAAAGGCGAATGTGTTGGTATCGTTGGAAGGAATGGCGAAGGGAAGAGTACGTTGCTTCGAACAATAGCAGGAATAATAACACCTTCAGAAGGAACTTGTAAAGTGAATATTGAAATGTCACCTTTGCTGACTCTTGGAGCTGGCTTAGAATTAGAGTTAAGCGGGATTGAAAATATTAAAATATACACTGCACTTAGCGGAAATTATGACAAAAATAAAATAAATGAACTGATTGATTCTGTAGCGAGTTTTTCAGAATTATCATTAGGACAGTTGAAACAACCAACAAAAATGTATTCGACTGGAATGCTTGCACGTTTAGCATTTAGTAGTGTTGTAATTTCACAACCACAATTAATGATGATTGACGAAGTGCTTGCAGTTGGAGACAAAGGATTTCAAGATAAGTGTAAGAAACGAATTATAGAAATAAAAAATGCTGGGGCAACTATTCTATTTGTTTCCCATAATGCAGATGAAATTTTAGAATTATGTGAGCGCTCAATATGTATAGAAAAAGGAAGGATTTCTGTTGATGGAAAATCTGAAGAAGTAATGAAACACTATTTAAATCTTTTTAATTAAATGATTGAAGAAAAGTTAAAAAAGAGTAGTCTAACTCTTAAGGAAAAAAATGAGCTGTTGATTTTAAAAGAAAAGTCAAAAGAAGAATTATATAAAGACGTTCTAAATTACAGAAGTACCACAAAAAACTTAAACTCACAATTAAACAATGCATTCAAAAGTATAGATCTTTTGATAAAACGAGTTGCCGAATTAGAAAGTAGCAAATATTATAAATTCAAAAAACAAATTGCTGTATATGTTAAAAGGCTCAGGGGGAATGTAAAAAAGGGAAATAAGAAGGGTCTGTTTTCTGTTTTATTTAACTACGTTTTCAAAAGGGGAGGAAAAGTATTAAGAATCATATTTGCAAAAGTATTTAAACACATTTATTTATTAGTTGAAACTAAGAAGGTAATGATTGTAGAAGTTTTTACTGACTATTTATCAAACCAAGCAGATTATAATCAATATTTAACAAGAAGAATAATTACAAAAGATAAAAGAAAACACTTATTAAATCTTCAAAAGAATTTTGTAAACAAACCGCTTATAAGCATTATTATTCCTGTTTATAATCCGCCAATCGAGTTTTTTAAAAAGGCACTGGACTCTGTAATAAATCAAATATATAGCAATTGGGAAATCTGTATTGCCGATGATTTTTCAACAGATGAAGAAGTTAAAATCATTATAGAAGAGTACAGAAAAAAACATTCAAATATTAAGGTTACATACAGAACAGAAAATGGCCACATATCAAAAGCAAGTAATTCGGCTTTAGAATTAGCAAGTGGGGAATATTCATTACTATTTGACCAAGATGATGAGCTAAGAGAAAATGCACTTTATGAGATTGTAAAATTAATTAATCAAAAACCTGATGCTGATTTTATTTACAGTGATGAAGATAAAATAGATGAAAACAACATTCACTCCGAAGCTCATTTTAAACCAGATTGGAGCCCAGATAGTTTACTATCTAGAAATTATATATGCCATGTAAGCGTTTTTAAAACCAATCAGTTGAAGGAAATTGGTGGCTTTAGGATTGGATTTGAAGGAAGTCAAGATTATGATTTACTATTACGATACACCGAAAAATATACCAAGATATATCATATTGCAGAAATTTTATATCATTGGAGAATCCATGAATACAGCGCGGCAGCAAGTGAAACAGCCAAGCCTTATGCTTACCGAGCTGCTCAATTAGCAATATCAGAAGCCCTCACAAGAAGGGGATATGATAATGAAATTAGTTTCTTAGAAGGTTTTGTGGGCTATACAGTGAGGTTGAAAATAAAAAACCCTGATGATTTGGTAAGTATTATTATACCAACAAAAAACAAACAAGAGTATTTAGAAAAATGTATTGATTCAATTATTAATTTATCGGAATATAGGGCATTCGAAATAATTTTAGTTGACAATAATAGCAGCGAGAAAGGATTTTTCAAACTCATTGAAAAATATAAAAAACAAGCTACCTTTAAATTTATCTATGTCCGTGACGAGAAATCTTTTAATTTTTCTAGATTAATGAATCTTGGTAGAAAACACGCAAGTGGCAAATATTTACTTTTATTAAATAATGACACACAAGTCATTTCTCCAGATTGGATTAATGGATTGATAGAACATGCGCAAAGACCAGAAATTGGTGTTGTTGGGTGCAAACTTCTATTTGACGATGACACGATTCAGCATGCAGGAGTAGTTGTAGGTCTTGGCGGAGTAGCTTCTCATGCCTTTTTAGGTGATTATATGGATGAACCAGGATATTTTCATTATCAAAAATTACTAAATAATTATTCTGCATTAACTGCAGCTTGTATTTTAATGAGAACAACTGTTTATGACGAGGTAAATGGTTTTAACGAAGAATTTGTTGTGGAATATAATGATGTGGATTTTTGTTTGAAAGTTGTAGAAAAAGGATACAGAAATTTATATGTTCCCCATGTTAAACTCTATCATTACGAATCCATTTCAAGAGGACACCCTCACGCAAATTCAGAAGGTTATAAGCGACATGTAAAAGAGGTGAGTTTATTTAGAAGAAAATGGATGAAATACGTAGATCATGATCCATGCTATAATCAAAACTTAACAAGAGCGGGAGTGCACTTTACATTGAAATAATTGTCAGATGGTTTTTAGCTCTTTTATATTTTTATTCTTTTTTTTACCATCTGTTTTGCTTGGTAATTATTTATTAAAAAATGTAAAAAAACAAAACGTATTTCTATTAATTAGTAGTTTACTATTTTACTCTTGGGGAGAAGGCCATTTGGTTATTTTAGTTATTCTGTCTGCATTAATTAATTATATATCAGGATATTTAATAGCTAAACAAAAAAATAAAAAAATATTTTTAATATTAGGTATTACTTTAAACCTTGGATTATTATTTTATTACAAATATTTTGCATTTCTTGTTTCTAATATTAATAGTTTAGGATTAGCGCAATTAAAAGAGTCAGCAATAGTTTTACCAATTGGCATTTCGTTTTTTACTTTTCATGGTTTATCATATATTATTGATATCTATAGAAACAATCAATTAGTTCAGAAAAATTTTTCAAACCTATTACTCTACATTACTTTTTTTCCACAATTAGTTGCAGGACCAATCGTAAGGTATTATGATGTTGAATCACAGCTTACAACGCGAACAATAACATTCGACAAAGTAATTGAAGGAATAAAAAGATTTATAATTGGCTTAGCAAAAAAAGTATTGATTGCTAATGTCATGGGAGCCCTTTTTATTAAAATAATGAATGACGACATTCAACAACTAGGCATTGGAGCTTCTTGGTTAGCTATGATTGCATTTGCCTTACAAGTTTATTTTGATTTTTCAGGATACTCAGATATGGCAATCGGTTTAGCAAAAATGTTTGGTTTTACTTTTCTAGAAAATTTCAATTACCCTTTTATAAGCAGGTCAATAAAAGAATTTTGGCAAAGATGGCATATTTCTCTTTCAAATTGGTTTAAAGACTATTTATATATTCCATTGGGTGGCAGCAGAAAAGGGAAACTAGTTTTATATAGAAACATTTTAATTGTGTTTTTTATAACAGGTTTATGGCATGGCGCAGAATGGAGATTTATAGCCTGGGGATGTTTTAATGGTCTATTTATCATTTTAGAAAAAATGTTTTTCGAAAAATTTCTAAACAAACAAAGACTTATTTCTCATATCTATTTCTTAATTGTCATTTTAATTTCTTTTGTTTTTCAAAATATTAGCGGTATGGATAATGTTTTGCATTACTTAAAAAACATGTTCTTTTTAAATAGCAATGAAAACAGTTTGTCAATATCTCACTATTTATCAAAAGAGGAATTTTTAATAGGGCTAATTGGCATAATTTTAAATTTTCCAATCAAGGAAAATTTTATTTTAAAAAACCCTGGGGCTACACAAATTTTATCAATATTTAATACGTTGTTCCTCATGTTGATTTTTTCGTTGAGCATCATTTCTCTTGCCTCAGACAGCTATAATCCATTTATATATTTTAGATTTTAATGTTGCAGATAATATTATATATAAAAAACAAATTACACTATTTAACCGTTGTGGCTATACCTTTTGTTTTTTTTATTCTCAACCTAAAAGATAAAATTGTTCAACAAAAAACAAATACTTTTCAAATATTTACAAGTATAAAATCGGCAAAAAATTCGAATATTAGTTTATACAAAGATAGTTTGCTATTGCAAAAATGGGAAACAACAAACCAAGCATACAAACAATTTGATTTAACCGGAAGTTTATTGCCAGATGAAAAATTAAATTTATCATTTAGACTAAACAACAAAATAGCTAATGACACTATTTCTTTTTTAGCAATTAATGTTATTTTCAATAATAAAGTTTATACCCTAGGCGAAGATCAATTTGGCCTAGTAAAAGTGAGTTCCAATTCAAGAAAAATAATTAACAACAATCAAATACAAATCATAATAAATAATCCAAATGAAGATGCTTTTATCCAATTAGAAAATCCATCAACATGGGAAACAGAAAACATAAAACTATGGAAAACATCATATATAAGTATTCTATTTTTACTATTCATCCTTTTAATTATTTTTATACAGCCTAGCAAAAAATCAATGTATTTGAGCATTGGAACAACCATTGTTTCTTTATTTTTATTTAAATATTTAGGGAAAGAAATTGATGTTTCGATTAAGGTGAATAATGATTCTGTTATTAAGGGGTTAACGATTTATTACAACAAGAACTCACCAACATTTGACGAAGAACATTCAACAAACCTTGACTATACAAGCAATCATTTTGATGGCCAGGTGGAGTCAAACAACTCCAACTATTTCAGAATAGATTTTCCAAACACAGGGGCAAATCTATCAGGCTTTAGTATCAAATATAATTTAGGTTTACTTGGCAAAAAATGGGACCTGGATAAAGTAAAGCCATGTTATTTAGTTGGTAACAATATTGATTTTGTCAAAAATAAGATGCTCCTAAAAGGTCAAGATAGCTATATTACAATAGGCTCAACCTATTTTATTAAAACCATTCGAATTAATAATTTTATACGAAAAACAATTTGGCTATTTTTTGGATTAATCGTCTTTGCATTTTGTTTAATACTACATAAAAAAATACACAATTTAAAAATAATTGATTTTACACTATTCGTATTTTTTACAATAACGATAATTAGCCAAGCCTTATTTTTTCTAGTTAACGGGCACCGTTCCGTTTTAACTTGTGAAAAAAGGTTAACTACTAATTTTCCAAAAAAGGATACTATAAGTATTAGAAAATATACAATTCAATTAGAAAATTATTTAAATGACCAGTTGCAAGGGCAAAATAAATTTACTACTATTAATAACAGACTAAGATATAGCCTGTTTTCTGAACTAAGCACAAATAAATTAGTTCATTTTGGTGAAGATGGCTGGTTATTTGATATATCAGGGAAAGCCAAAATAGTTTATGAAAATAAAAATCCATACACCATTACTGAACTTAAACAAATTACTTCTCTTCTGCAAAACAGAAATAATTGGTTAAAAAAATCAGGAATAAAATATTATGTTGTGTTTCCATTAATGCCGCACCACTTTTATAACGAATATGTTGGTAAAAAACTTTTTAAATTTAATAAGGAAACACAATTACATCAAGTTGTTACCTATTTAAAAAATAATAGTGATATTGATATTATTGACATTAATACTTCTATGGAAATGGCAAAAAAAACATCTCATAAAGATTTATATTACAAAGTTGATACACATTGGAATTATTATGGAGCTTATATTGCATATAAAGCAATCATCAAACATATTCAAAAAGATTTTAAAAATTTAAAAAATCCAATACCAGATGCCGACATTAATTGGAATATTCTTTATAATGAAGAAGGCGATTTAGCAAGATTAGTGTCGCTAAATCATGATCTGTTTAGAAAGGATTATTTTCCATCAAATGTTAACATCAATAATGCACAAAAAACTATCAGTAAGAATGATTTAGGTTATCTTATGTCTGGACCAATTTTAACCTATCAAAGCTCGGATACTTTAGCGCCAAAAATGTTAATGTTTAGAGACTCCTATGCAAATAATTTAATTCCTTATTTTTCTTGGCAGTTTAGTAAACACACCTATGTTTGGTCAACCTTATTTTATCCCAAAATTATTCTTTCAGAAAAACCAGATATTGTAATCACCGAAATGATGGAAAGTACTATTAGTGAATTACTAAAAGAAAATCCACCATTATATGATTTAAAAAAATGAAAGCAAAAAAAATAATAACTATTTGTTTGTATATGTTTTGTTTAACAATAATTATTTTATCTGTTAAATTTATTATAACTCAAAAGTGGAGTAATATTGACGAATATGCTCATATGGATTATATTGAAAAATTATCGTATGGAAAAATGCCATTAATGTCTGATCAAATATGCAACGAAATATATTTAAATACACTCATTCATCCCGAAAAATCAGTAGTTGGTATACAATTAAATAGAGAGGGTTTAGGCTTAGCAAACTATTCTTATCAAGCTCAACATCCACCATTATATTATTCAATTTTAACAATGCCAAATTTAATTATGAAAGCATTAAAAGTCCCAATTTTCTCAAGGCTGATTGTTTTGCGGTTAATCTCATATTTTCTTTTTGTTTTAGGCATGTTCATGTGTTTGCCAATGTTTAATTTGTTAAACAAACTGGGGTTTAATGTTCCTAAAAATTATGCCTTAGGCTGTGTGTTTTTCGGATTATTAATTGCAACTCACGAGCGTTATGGATTAGGAAATAACCAATTATCTCCACTACTAATAAATAGTGCCTTAATTATGGCTTTCCAATATTATCATATGCCTAAAAATAAATATCTTTATGCTTTTATTGTTTTGATATGCCTTTCGCTTTTTTCTTCAATGGCTAATGTATTTTGCATTCCCATTTTATTTTTAATAATGCTAAATAAATATATAAAAAACCTGACATTAAAAAACTTCACAATAGCCACATTAATTATACTTGCCTCCGCAGGTCTATTTGTTTCTTGGAAACTTATTTTTGTTCCAGAACAAGAAATGGCTAATTTTATTAGAGCCTTTTTTGAAGCAAATATTCCTGCAAATATTTTAAATTTAAATCTCTTTGTCACTATATTTCTAAATGATATGTTTATTCAAAGTTTTATAAACCCTAAAATTAACCTTGCCTATGCGTTTTATGTTTTATTTTCCATGAATATCTTTTTTTGTATTTTATATTTTAAAACCCTTTTGAAAAATCAAAAATGGTTATTCGTTGTTTTACTATCTATCGTTTATTTTATTTGTACCCTTTGGTTTTTAAACACTAATATAAAAGGATATACGTGGGTTGCCTTTCGACATTATCAGGGTTTAATTCCATTTTTCTACGTTTCGTGTACTGGATTTATCCTGTTATTACATTCAAAATATAAAACTAAATATAATTGAAAAAAATATTATTCATAGTTGATCACCGTATAAATCGGTCGCCAAGTCAGCGATTTAGATTTGAACAATATTTGAATTATCTTGAAAAAAATGGTTTTGTTTGGGAGCTTTCAGAAATTATCACAGAAAAAGATGACAAGGTATTTTATCAATCAGGAAAATACCTAAGAAAGGCTTTTATAATTCTAAAATCATTTTTTATTAGATTCAATGATTTACAAAGGAGTCATAAATTTGATTTAATTTTTATTCAACGTGAAGCATTACTGATTGGTTCTTCATATTTTGAAAAAAAATTCTTTAAAAAAAATAAATTGATTTTTGATTTTGATGATAGTATTTGGCTTCATGATACATCTGAAGGAAATAAAAAATTTGAATTCTTAAAAAACCCTAACAAAACAAAAACAAATATTGAAAACGCGCATGCAGTCATTTCCGGAAACCAATATTTAGCATCATATGCAAAACAGTTTAATAAAAATGTTTTTATTATACCAACTACAGTTGATACTAATATTCATAAACCCTTATTAAAAAACACAAGCATACATTCTCAAAAAATTGTTATTGGTTGGAGTGGAAGTATAAGTACAATCAAACATTTTGAAATGGTAATACCTGTTTTAAAACATTTGATCGCAAAATATCCAAATCAATTGGAAATCCATGTTATTGAAAAAGACACTTATAAAAACACTGAAATTGAAACAATAAGTAAATCTTGGAATTCATTAACTGAGGTTGAAGATTTAAATTGCTTTGACATTGGAATTATGCCTTTGCCTGATGATGAATGGTCAAAAGGAAAATGTGGATTAAAAGGATTATCATATATGGCTTGCGGTATTTCAACCGTCATGTCACCAATAGGAGTAAATACTGAAATTATTCAACATGGCGTTAATGGTTTCTTAGCCTCAACAGAAAATGAATGGATAGATACATTATCAAATTTAATAGAGAACAAAGACTTACGAGTATCTACAGGGCTAAAAGGCCGAGAAACTGTTTTAAAACACTACTCAGTTGATGCTAATAAACACTTATATTTAGATGTTTTAAATTCTCTAATAAAATAGTAAATTTAGCCCACTATAATCGTTACACAACTTAACTAAAATTTATATGAAAAACACAGCATTATCACAAAAACACATTTCTTTAGGAGCTAAAATGGTTCCATTTGCAGGATATAACATGCCAGTATCTTATAGCGGCTTAAATGATGAGCATGCAACGGTTAGAAATACGGTTGGAGTTTTTGATGTTAGTCATATGGGTGAATTTATTTTAAAAGGTGAAAATGCTCTAAAACTAATTCAAAAAGTAACAAGTAACGACGCTTCAGTTTTAACAGATGGTAAAGCACAATACTCTTGTTTACCAAATGAAACTGGTGGAATTGTAGATGATTTATTAGTATATAGAATTGATGAAAAAACATATATGTTAGTTGTAAATGCATCTAATATTGACAAAGACTGGAATTGGATAAAACAACATGATACTTTTGGAGTAGAAATGCATAATATTTCTGAACAAACTTCATTACTAGCAATACAAGGGCCTAACGGTTTGGCAACTTTACAAAAGTTAACATCAGTTAATTTGTCTGATATCCCTTATTATTCTTTTGCTAAAGGCACATTTTGTGGGGTTGAAAACGTTGTGATTTCAAATACAGGTTACACAGGAGCTGGTGGCTTTGAGATATATTTTGAAAACGAATATGCTGAAAAAATCTGGGATTCTATTTTTGAAGCTGGTAAAGAATTCGGAATAAAACCAATAGGATTAGGGGCTCGCGATACGTTACGTTTAGAAATGGGTTTTTGTTTATATGGTAACGATATTGATGATACAACTTCACCAATTGAAGCTGGCTTAGGTTGGATTACAAAATTTACTAAAGATTTCACAAACCGTGCTGCTATTGAAAAACAAAAAACGGATGGTGTTACAAAAAAACTAGTTGGTTTTGAAATGATTGATAGAGGAATACCTCGTCATGATTATCAAATAGCAGATGCAAGTGGAAATGTAATTGGCAAAGTAACATCTGGAACACAATCGCCTACACTTAATATTGCTTTAGGAATGGGTTATGTAAATAAAGAGTTTTCAAAAGCTGATACTGAAATTTTTATTTTGATTAGAGATAAAGCGATCAAAGCAAAAGTTTGTAAAATTCCTTTTTTGAAAAAATAATTTTTAGATAAAACATGAATATAGAAGTTTGTTATACGCCACAAGCCTATCCTTTGTTTCATAAGGAAAATGCAATTGTTGTGGTTATCGATGTTTTTAGAGCAACCTCAGCAATTGTTACTGCCTTTTATAATGGAGTAAATAAAATGATTCCTGTTTCAACAGTTGAAGAAGCTCGAGAATATCAAAAAAATGGATTCATGGCTGCCGCTGAAAGAGATGGCGAAATTATAGAAGGTTTTGAATTAGGAAATAGTCCTTTTGGCTATATGAATAATAAAATAAAGGGGAAGACAATAGCCATTTCAACAACAAATGGTACTCAAGCAATTGAAGTGAGCAGAAAAGCTTCAAAAATAATTATTGGAAGTTTTTTAAATTTAGATGTCGTTTGCGAATATTTAATCGCTCAACAAAAAGATGTCATATTGGTTTGTGCCGGTTGGAAAAATAAATTTAATTTAGAAGACACTTTGTTTGCAGGAGCTGTTGTCGAAAAACTTTCTCATTCGATAAACGCAACGATTACTTGTGACTCTGCAATCGCATCAAAGCATTTATATAATGTTGCTAAAGATGATTTATTTACATTTTTAGCAAATTCTTCGCATCGCAACAGATTAGCAAAATTAGATTTAGAACGTGACATTCAATATTGTTTAACCCTTAATCAGTGTGCTGTGATTCCTTATATGGAAGGAAAATATTTAGTAAAAATGTAGTACGATATTTATGGAAAACATTAAGGCAATCGGCACTCGTTGTTCAATCTTATTGAAAAACAATGTGTTTAGTTTAGTTATTTTGCCAACTGATAATAAACGGAAAACCATTCTTTTAGCCTTGTGGCTTTTAGCTTGGACAATAGGAGGGATTATTATAATATTTAATTATTTCTCTTTAACTCAAGAAAGTGTTAAACTTTTTTTAATAATATGGCTAGGTTTTTGGGCTTATTTTGAATACAAGATTTTCCGTGTTTGTATGTGGAAACAATTTGGAAAAGAAAAACTTTGGATTAAAAACGGAACGCTTTTTTATCAGCACAATATAAATGGAAGAGGTAAAACAAAAGAGTTTGATGTAAATTTAATTTCAGATATTGAATTAATTGAATTAGACGAAAGAGATTTTGCCGATGTTTTTGCTCAGAGCTTTTGGGTGAAAGGTGGTGAACGTATTGTTTTTAAATGTCAGGATAAATTTATAAAATTTGGGATGCAACTTTCGAACGACGATTCAAAGAAAATTATTTTAGAATTAAAAAAATACATCAATAAAAAAACCTCCGAATAAATTCGGAGGTTTTTTTTAAGAAGCTAATTACTACTTTTTAATAATCATTTTTTCAACTAAATCTTTTCCGTTAGATGATAATTTAACAAGGTAAACTCCACTTGCAACATCATTTGGATAAATGATAGTTTTTGTATGTAAGCCAGCTGTTTGATTTCCATTAAACAATATGCAGATTTCTTTACCTTGTAAGTTATATAACGATGCTTTTACGCTACCATCATTTATCAAACTGTATTGTAAACTTATGTTGTCTTCAGAAGGATTTGGAAAAACTGTTAAACTAACTACGTTAGACTCAATATTTACTAAACCAACTGGGCCAGCAGTTAAAACTAAAGATGCTGTACCAACAGCATCGCCAGCACCAGAACTACCATTATTGTTAGCCGCTAAACCAGCTGCGTAAATATAAGCGCTACCTGTTGCTGGCGCAATCCATTTAAACGTAAATGTTTTTGTGTTCCCAAGTCCGAAAGTTGTGTTTAAATGAGTTGCATTATCTCTTGCGCCAAAAGGCTTAATTTGGCTCAAAGGAGAAATGCCAGACATTAAGCCAATGCTGTTTGCGCCAACCGAAGTTCCGTCTAATATTTCACAGCCAAAACCAAAAGCACTTAATGTTGGTGAAGCAACCTGAACATTAACCGTATATGTTTGTCCAGGAACATATTGATTACCCGTAAAAGCAGGTGTTCCAGAAATTGAAACGGTAGCAACTGCAGATCCAGGAGTGTGACAGTCGGAACAAAGCCCATTTCCTGGAGATCCAGTTTTTCCTGCAATTCCTGTTTGTTTTAAAATTACAAAAGCAGAAGTTGAAATCGATACAACTGCTAAAGCTCCAATAATAAGTAGATTTTTTTTCATAGTTTATGTTATTTGTTTTTAATTTATTTCTTTGGTGTCATTTCCGTGTGAAATGTAACATTAATTATTTCTGCAATTTTTGCAACATAAAGCGAAGGCACTTTTATTTTATGATCTGCTACAACAACATCAAATTTAGAATCCATGGTAATAACTCCATTTGCAATTGCAATAGTTCCACTGATTGTTCTTGGAAGTTCAACGCCGTGCATAGAAAGTTTACCTGTCATTGTAACTTGATGTGTTCCATCTTTTGTAAAATCAACAACTTCGTTTACCTTGCCTGTGAATGTTGCAAATGGAAACTTTTCACTTTCCATATAATTTTCATTATAATGCTCTTGCATAAACGATGATTTAAATTTAAATTCGGTTTGCTTGGCCATAATTGCAAAAGAACCAGTTTTTATGTTAAAAAGTGGCTTAATGTTCGTGTTGACAGCGTCTATATTTTCTAAAGAAGTTGAACTAAAAAAAGAAAGTTTTGTTTTTTCTCCTATATAAAGTTGAGCTTTTGCATTAATTATAAATAATGCAATAAATAAAAATGTTAATGTCGTTTTCATGTTGTTATGTTTTTTTTAAATTGTTTTTAATCTATTATTCTGAATGATTTTTTCCTTGTAGGCTAAATACACGAGAAATATTAAAGCCTAAACGAATACCCCAATTATCCCAGCTTGTATTTGAATACATATAAAACTGATCTTCTGTTAAACCAAAAGAATTTGTTAAATGCATTTGAAACACATGGCCTCCAGTTTCTAAATCATATCCTATGCCAAAACTATCATAATACTTATCTTTACTATATTTATTTAAACGGTAACCATATTCAACTGTTATAGCTTGACGCTTTGCAAACTTAAAACGAGTTACAGCACCAATAACAAAACAATCGTTTTTATCAGATATTTTTTCCACTAGGTTGACGTGTACCATTGCTCCGGTTAACTGAAATGAAAAACGTGAATTAAACTTACGAGCAATCATAATTTGATTACAATACGATAATCTATCAGTTGGAGTCGTAAATTTATTTACTCCATTAATTTGCACACGTTGAAATGTGTGAAAAATACTTGTAAATAAGGTAACACTTACAGGCATACCGCCACCTTTAGTAGTTTGTTTTAATAAACGATATTTTAAAAAGCCGTCAGCAATTTTTTTACCTGAAGTTCTTCCTACTCCAAACATCAATCTACTTCCGTGGCAATACTCCAACGCCAAACGAATATTTGCTCCACCATCAATTCCCCAAGCGTTATACGCTCCACTATTAAAATCACCAAAACGATGAGAGATTCTAAAATCCAAACTACGCTTACTTAAAACTTCAACAGTGTGAAAATTAATTAAACGTGTTGTTTTAAATGTTGCTGATGTATATTCCTTCTTAGGTTTCTCATCCATCATTTTTAATAAATCGTCCGGATTATCTTGTGAAAAAACGAAACCGAATTGGAATAAAAGAAAGGTAATTGAAATTAAAATTTTTGTCATAAGTGTTTAATAAAAGATTAATTATTTGCTGCTCCTTGTGCAATCCACAATCTGATTTTTGCAATATCACAGTCTGAAATTTTTGAAGACGCACCTTGTGGCATAGTTTGAAAAGGTGAAATCCATTTTACGCTTCCCAAAAGTGAACCACTTAATGCATCAGCATTTACAGCAGCATAATTTTTCAGATCATGACCACTACCTATTCCATTATGACATCCACTAGTACAATTAGCTTGTAGTAATGGAACAATATGGTTAGAAAAACTAATTGCAGAAACGGTGTCACAAGTACTTCCAGACAAGGCACTTTCAGGCTTTAGTTCTCCTAAATTATCATAATAGCAACTTGAGAACAAAATTGCAATTAGAGATACAAAGCTTAACTTAATTATTTTCATATATATTTTGTTATTTTAATTGTTTAAAGCTCCTTGACCAATCCAAACAAATATTTTTTGTATTTGTTTTTCAGTTAATGCATCATAAGGCTTTTGGGGCATTATTTCTTCTGGGTTATATGAACGAATTACTTTATACAAATTACTCGTTTCGGGCGAACCAGCTTTTACATCAGTATGTTTAATTACATCATTATAAGTTAATAACTTGAACTCTTCACTATGAACACTTCCGTGGCATCCACTTTGAGTACAATTACTAATAATAATCGGCTCAATATCAGTTGCATAACTAACTTTTGACATAGCATCAAAATTTGGTTTATGTTTACAGCCAGCCAAAAAAATAAAACTAAAAAGAATAAGATATAAGGATTTCATTTGAAAAATTTAGTTAAAGTACAAAGCTATAAAAATATTCATAAAATGACTTATTGAATGTGTATTTGAAGTTTTTAGGCGAAATTACATGATTTTAACCGTTTTTTTTGTATAATTTTTGTAAATCGTACATTTATATGTATTTGTTTTAAATTTAACATTTACTTAACGTTTTTTATTCCAATTTAACGCAAAATATTTAATCATGAGAATTTTAATAATTGAAGATGAAAGATCATTACGTGAAGATGTTATAGATTATTTAACAGAAAATGGATATAAGTGTGATTTCGCCTCATCTGTAAAAAGTGGTATGCACAAATTAACAGAAAATAAATATGGTTGTGCGCTTGTTGATATTGGATTACCTGATGGTTCTGGAATTGAAATTATAGAACACATCAAGAATAATATGCCAGAAATGGGCGTCATAATTATAACAGCCGCAAACTCGTTGGAAGATAAATTGAAAGGTTTAAAAATTGGCGCTGACGATTATTTAACTAAACCATTTCATTTATCCGAATTAAGTGCGCGTATTTATTCTGTTTTAAGAAGAAGAAATTTTGGCGGAAAAAACGCATTGGTATTTGACGGATTAGAAATTGATACTACCGAAAAGAAAGTACTTGCTAATGGTGCAGCTCTGCAATTAACAAAAAAAGAATACGATATATTAGTTTATTTAGCAAGTAATCCAACACACTTGATAACAAAGGAAGCTTTGGCAGAAAATATTTGGGGCGATAAAGCCGAAATGGCAACAACATTCGATTTCGTATATAGTCAAATAAAAAATTTAAAGAAAAAATTAAATGAAGTTGGGTTAAAAGATTATATAAAAGTTGTTTATGGCATGGGCTATAAGTTTAAAGACTAATCTTTAAATGAAGCTTCTTACAAAAACAAATATTTTTACTTCAGTTACAACAATCATTTTATTTGCTGTTGGAGTTTTTATTGTTTTTAAATTCATCTTATTAAAACTTGACAGTGAGCAAGGTGAGCAATTATTATCAGCAAAGGGAATAATTATTAGGTCATTAAAAGAAGGGAAATCTCCCGAACATTTTACCTCAAATATTGGTGAAAAAATTTCAATCGTTGAAATTTACAAACAAACAACTTATGAAAATGTTTTTAAAGAATTTGCCGAAGAAGAAATAGGCGAAGAAGAAAATGATGAGTCCGTAATAGTTAGAGAGCTTTCTTTTCAGTGCACTGCAAATGATAAAGCGTATGCAATTACGGTTTCAAAATCATTGTCGGAAGGAAAAGAAATTGGAGAATATGTTTTAGGAATTGTGTTATTATTTCTATTTGTTTCGTTGGTAATTTTGTTTTTACTTAATAGATACATATCTGTTTATATTTTTTCCCCGTTTTATGACACACTCTCTAAAATAAAATCTTGGAACATTAAAAAAAATGAATCGTTGAATTTTAAAGAAACAAATATTGATGAATTTCATTTGTTAAATGATACTATTCACGATCTAACACAACAAATTCAATCTGATTATCGAAACCTAAAAGAGTTTACCGAAAACGTTTCTCACGAAGCTCAAACACCACTATCTATTATTAGCACAAAAGTAGAGTTGTTAATGCAAGAAGCTAATTACAGTAAAAAACAACATGATTCAATTCAACACATTTATCAAGCCACGCAACGGCTATATAAATTGAACCAAGTTTTGATTTTAATGTCAAGGATTGAAAACAAACAATTTGTTTCTACTGAGAAAACTAACTTATTAAACGTTTTCGAAGAAAAATTAGAAGAATTAGAAGATTTCATTGAGGCCAAACAAATCACAATTATTAAAGAATTTAATAAAAATGTAACTAAGGATTTAAATCCTATTTTATCAAATATTCTATTCAACAATCTATTTATTAATGCCATAAAATATAATTTAGAAGAAGGCGGAACTATAAAAATAGTAATTGAAGATGACTCCTTTTCAATTGAAAATACAAGCGAAAGAGAAAAGATTGAAAAACAATTTTTATTTGAACGATTCACCCAATCCTCAACTTCAGGGTCACTTGGTGTTGGTTTGTCTTTGATAAAAAAAATTATTGATTATTTTAATTGGCAAATAACATATTCATACAAAGACGGAATGCATAAATTTAAAATTTATTTGTAGCTTCGTTTTTAAAGACCATTGAAATGATTAACCCTATTTGGAACAAAGCTCCCAATCTAACAGACATAAATAATCTTAATAAAAACACCTTAGGTCAAACTTTAGGCATTGAATTTACAGAAATAGGAAGCGATTTTATCATTGCAAAAATGCCAGTTGATGAAAGAACAAAACAACCATTTGGATTATTACATGGTGGTGCTAGTGTTGCTTTAGCGGAAACCCTAGGAAGCGTTGCCTCTTTGTTAGTTGTAAATAGCGAATTATTTATAGGTGTCGGAATTGAAATAAACGCGAATCATATTAAGGCTGTTTTTAACGGATTTGTAAAAGGAGTTTGCCGGCCCCTGAACATTATTGGAAAAAATCATGTGTGGGAAATAAAAATATATAATGATAAGGAAGAACTAACTTGTGTGTCAAGATTTACTTGTACGATTATTCCTAAAAATAAATTTACGCTTTAGCATGCAAAAACAATTCATAGTATTATTTTTAATTTTAGCACAATTTAGCTTTTCTCAACAAAAATTAAAATCAGGCTTTGATGCAACTGAATATTTAGAAGTTCTGCATTTAGAATGGGCGCATCAAGATTCTGGTAAATATGCTCCAACCAGTATTCCTAATAATTATAAGAGATTATATCGTTCTCCGGAAGTTGGTTTAAAAAACAAATTTGATTTTTGGCTGAGAGATGATTCTGTTGGTGTGTTTTGTCTGCGATTTACAGTAGGAGGTGAATCATGGCTCGAAAATTTTTACAGCGGAATGATAAAGTCTGCGGGAACATTAAGCATTAATGACAGTACACGTTTTGATTACAAATTTAGCAACGACCAAAAAGCACTTGTACACCACGGTTGGGCAATTGGCATTGCCTATTTAGCACCTTTAATTACTGAGAAAATTAGAGAATATTCCAAAAAAGGAATAAAAGAATATATTTTTATAGGTCACAGCCAAGGTGCGGCTCTCACATTTTTAATGCGTTCTTATTTAGAATATGCGCCAGAAAATATTGTACCAAAAAACCTTATTTACAAAGTATACAGTAGTGCAGCCCCAAAGCCAGGTAATTTATTTTACGCATACGATTATGATTTTATTACTCGAAACGGTTGGGCCTTTCGGATAATCAATACCTTTGATTGGGTACCTCAAACCCCTTTTACTACACAAGTTATTTCTGATTTACATCCCATTAATCCCTTTTCAAAAAGAAAAGAATTAATGCATAAAAACGTAAAAAAACCTTTCGTAAAATTGATAGTAAATCATGCTATAAATGATATGGAGCGCTCATCAGTAAAAACAAATAGGAAATATAAAAGGCATTTAACAAAACGCTTAAG
>JAYVIS010000043.1:0-3182 GCA_043769975.1 Bacteroidota bacterium | reverse complement strand
GGCAACATTAGTAGATGTAACCGGTTTGGTCATTTATTTTGCAGTGGCTTCTTTATTGTTGAGTGGCACGCTATTATAAGATTTTAATTTTTTATTAAAAAATTTAATATACCTAAAGTTTGGTAACGATATACCAATTTACACTTTGTTGATAACTTAATTTACTTTAGTGTAAAATACTGCTTATCTTTACTTCATCAAATAAGATAACAAGATGGAGTTTACACAATTTAGAAGCATTTTAGAACTGGTAAGATACTTTAGTACTGAGCAAATTTGTATTGAATATTTACAACAGTTACGTTGGGTTGATGGCATTGTATCGCCTTTTGATGAAACATCAAAGATTTACGTTTGTGCAGGTAATAAATTCAAATGCAAGAATACAGGTAAATATTTTAATGTTCGTACAGGTACAATGTTCGATGATACTAAAATGCCATTGCAAAAATGGTTCATGGGTATTTATTTAGTTGCATCTCACAAAAAAGGAATATCATCACACCAATTAGCGAGAGATTTAGGAATAACTCAAAAGTCTGCATGGTTTATGTTGCACAGAATCCGTTACACATTTGGACATGACAATTTCAATGAAGAAATGGGAAACATAGTTGAGATAGATGAAACTTTTGTTGGTGGTAAAAGAAGCAACATGCACTCATACAAACGTAAAGAATTGAAGCAAAAAGGTGGTGGCTATATGAACATGACACCTGTATTTGGTATGTTAGAACGTGGCGGAAACTTAAAGGCAATGAAAGTATCAGAAGCAAACAGAAACGTCTTAAAACCTATCATTTTAGACAATATAAACAAAGATGCAATAATAGTATCAGATTCATTTGGTGCATATAGCGATTTGAAACATAGTTTTAAGAAACACAAAGTAGTAAGTCATGGAACTGGACAATATGTTAAAGGTGAATTTCACACTAATACATTAGAGGGTTTTTGGAGTTTATTTAAAAGAGGTATAGTTGGTATTTATCATTTTATTTCACCTAAGCACATGGATAACTATGTTACTGAATTTACATATAGATACAATACAAGAAACTTAACAGATTCTCATAGATTTGCATTAGTTTTAACTAATTCAAATAACAAGATTAAATACAATCAATTAATAAATAAATAAAATGGCAAAAAATGAAATAACAATTCAGGAAAGTAAATTACCTGAAAGATTACCTATGGCAAAATATGCTGGTGAAATAACTCTAAATGGGTTTAAAATAACTTGCGCTATTTTAGATGATGGCAGAAGGGTTTTTTCTGAACGTAGTTTGGCAACTGCTTTTGGTATTAAAGGTGGTGGTGCTTATTGGGAAAAAAAGAAAAAAGAAGGTGGCGCTGTTTTGCCTGAATATCTATCTGCAAAATACTTAGAACCATTTATAACCAATGAATTAAGGGTTAAATTTAATAGCGCCTTTTCTTACATTTCTACAAATGGCAAAATATCAAATGGTGTAGATGCAACGGTATTAACAGACATTTGTGATGTATATATTATAGCAGAAAAAAGCGGGAAAATAAAAGTACGAGGGTTTTCTGTTATTGCCGAAAATGCTTATAACATGCTTAAAGCCTTTTCAAATGAGGGCATATTAAGGTTAATAGATAAAGCATTAGGTTATCAATATGAAGCAGAAGAAGTAGAAATACAAACTATATTAAGATTATTTATATCACCTGATATTTTAGAATGGCAAAAAACTTTTCATTTAGGTTTTTACAAAGAAATATTTAGACTATGGAATGTTCCATTTATACCTGAAACAATTAGAAAAAAACCACCATTCATTGGAATGTTAACAAATGAACTTGTTTATAAAAATTTACCAAAAGGTAGTTTTGTTTTAAATAGATTAAAGGAAAAAACGTCAAAAACAATAGGTGGAAATTATAAGGTAAGATTATTTCAATCATTAACACCGTTAGGTAAAGAAGAATTAAGAAAAGTAATTTATTCTATTGAAACACTTGCAAACGTTTCTGAAACCAAAGAGCAATTTAGACGATTGCTAAAAAACAGATACGGACAAAAAGAATTACCTTTTGAGGACTTAGAAACAATATCAAAACCAAAAGAAATCAAACAAATAGATGTACATAAAAAACCATTAGGTGATTTTGATAAAGTGGTAAAGAAGTTTTTAGATACACCACCACCTAAAAAAGACAAATAATTATTCGGTACTTAATTCAGGGTGAAATTCTAAGTATTTATTTCTTAAATAAACACTCATTATACTAATGGCTAATTTTAAATCTAAATTCACCTCAATATCACCCAATTGGTCATCACTTTTAGTTTTATATACTGGATTATTATAAATGTAGTTTTTAATTTTAGTAAATTCATCTTCTGATGATAATGTTAACAGTAACATGTCTGCGTTGTTTTCTACATCAAGAGCAGTCTTAGGTTTTAAACCCCCTAATGCAATAATTAATTTATCTTTATTTTTATCAATATAGTCTTTACCATTCATTTTATCTAAGATGTCTAATCCTATGTCAGTTAACTGAATTGGACTTCTGGCTACAAACAAATTTGAATCTATTGAATTATCTTTTGTTTTAAGGTAAACCACTAATGCAGTAATACTTTTTTCTATACCCGTAACTGATTTTATTATAGCATCTAAATCAGGCTTTACTTCTGATTCAATTGAATGTTTATTTGCATTACCTATTTTTTCTACACTATCAAGTTTATTCCAAACTTTTATTACTCTATATGTGATGTATACAAGAGCTGAACTAAACAATAACAATACAGCAATTTTAGGCTGATGGGATATACACCATTCCCAACTAATATCTATCAAGTCAAATAACAGCATAATTTTTAAAGTTTGCCAAATATATAAAATTTATAAACCATTTTTCATTAACAGATGTTAATTAAAAATCATTCTAAATAAAGAACATCTATCATAAGTAACAAGTAAAAATAATATTTAGTTCAATCGGTGTAAATTGGTATATCGTTACCTAAAGTTTGGTAATTTGTATTTGTTTTAGATTTTAAATTGCTATAGATGTATAATTAGTTTAACTTAAAGTGATAATTTATTAAAATAATTTAAACAAAAATGCTATGAAAAAATTAATGATTATTCCTTTAGTGATTTTAATATTTTCTTGTAAAAAAGAAAACAATTCAACTT
>JAYVIS010000042.1:0-5828 GCA_043769975.1 Bacteroidota bacterium | reverse complement strand
ATAATTCAGGCGAAATTCCTAAACAAAATTTCCCATCTCATGATATCATTGAGCCAAAAATGGCTATTCGACAAATATATCGGTTTAATCATATTCAATTTGTAATTGCAAAAGAAGGAGATTCATATAGTAAAATTGCTCAAGATTATAAATTAGAATTAAATGATATTTTATCATATAACGATTTAAGTAAAACTGATAAATTAGTATATGGTCAAAAAATATACATACAAAAAAAGCGACGAAAAGCCCTTGAGCCTTATCATGTAGTTGAAAAAAATGAAACACTAAAGTCCATTTCACAATTACACGGAATTCGCTTATCCATGCTTTGTAAGAAAAATAAATTAAAACCAGAGGATAAATTAAAAGTTGGAGATGTTCTTTTTTTGAGACAAAAAAAATCTTAAAAATTTAATGTTGGACAGTTTTTAAAAATTTCCAACAAAAAACTGCGATTATTGCGCCCAATGTAGGGGCTAACAAATAAACCCAAACATGTTGTAAGTGACCAGAAACAATTGCTGGCGCTAGTGAACGAATTGGATTCATTGAGGCTCCACAAATAGGGCCTGCAAACATTGCTTCTAACAGCACAACACTTCCAATAACTACACCAGCAACAATACCTTGCTCTTTACTGCCTTTTGCAACATGAAGTATCACAAACATTAATATAAAAGTGAGTATTAATTCTAAAACAAAAGATTGCATTGAAGAGCCCAAAGGCTGAGTTTCACCATAAGTAGAACTATTTGGAAATAAAAAAAGTAAAGTAAAGCTAGCCAAAAAACCACCAATTGATTGACTTAATAAATAGGGCATTATTTCTTTAGTAGGAAATTCTTTTGCAACCCAAAATGCAATTGTGACAGCAGGATTCAAATGCGCTCCTGAAATACTACCAATTGTATAAATCATAGCCATCACAATCAAACCAAATGTTATAGCAATACCAACATGCGTGATTGCGCCCCCAGATATATTATTAATTACTATTGCACCTGTTCCACAAAATACTAATATAAAAGTTCCTATTATTTCTGCTACATATTTTTTCATTCTGATTTTTTTTAAATGTTTGCAAAAACATAAAGTGTTTCTAATGCAATTTGCTTACAGCGTTCATCATATTTCTTATCTTGTAATGGAGAATTATCAAATGCTTTTGGATCATCATAAGTAGTTCCAATTCGCAATTCAGCACCAGGTATAAAAGGACAATTTTCTTCCGCATCACTACACGTCATAATTGCAGCAAATTCACTTTTAGGATTAGTGGAATCATTATATTCTTTAGAAAAACAAATAATCGGTTTTTCATTTTCATCGAAAGAAATTTGATAAATAGAATTATCACTGCTATCCATTTTTTTGACATCAAAGCCAACTCTTTTTATGGCATTTATAGCGTTCACATTAAATGCGGTTGATTCTGTTCCTCCTGAAAACGTATTTACATTTTCTATATGATAATATTTTGAAGCCACATGAGCCCATATTTGTCCAAAATGGCTGCGACGCGAATTGTGGGTACAAATATAAACCAAGTTGATTGGTTTACTTTTATTAATTTTAGAATGAATATAACTAGAAATCTGTTTCAAAAGAACTTTCCGTTCATTAGAAATTGAATTGAACTCCAATACTAATTCATCACAATATTTTTTAATTTGTGTATACATTACTACTAATTTAAATTTAACAGCATTTTCCGCCAGGAGTGCAACAACTTTGACTTTCATTTTGTAAATCTGCTAAATTTACTTTCAATTTATCATCAGGAATTCCGCATTTGTCTTGTGCCAAGCAATTAGTATGCTTCGCAACTAACATAAATTCATTTCCATTAAAATCTAAATCATATTTACTAATCGATTCATTCTGATATTCAACTTCAATTTCAGAATCTTCAATCCCTAAAGCTTTTTCTGACAAGGCAATAATATTTAATAATTTTTGTGGGGCTAAACGATGATCAAAATCATTTGCTTCCCATAATTGAAAATTTACAACTTTTTCTTTACGAATTTTTCCACCACAATCAATAAAGTCTTTCGTAATTTGGCCTACCTCAGTCACATGAAAATGTTGAGGAACTAGTGTTCCATTGGGTAATAAAAAAGTAACAGCATCTAGTGTTGCTAATTGTTTTTTAATTTCTGATAGTTTCATAATTTTATTTTTTTAGTTTTTAGTAATTTATCTTAACAACATTTCGCTTTATTTTCATAAGAATCAAATAAGGTGCTCACATTTTTTTTTGCAATTTCCCATTCTTTTTCATCAATACAATAACACACTTTTACACCGTTAATATCTCCTTTAATTAAACCCGCTTCTTTTAATTCTTTTAAATGCTGCGAAACAGTGCTTTGTGAAAGTGGCAATTCGTCAACAATATCACCACAAATACAAGCCTGTTTTTTTATTAATAATTGTAAAATTGCAACGCGCGCTGGATGAGCTAATGCTTTAGCATATTTTGCAATTTGCGTATCACTAATTGTAAATGTTTTTGATTTAGTAGATTTTATCATATTAATCGTAAACTTACGATTAATATTTAATAATCAAAATATATTGAAAATAAAAAAGCCTCGCTTTAAACGAGGCTTTTGTGGAACATCTTGGTATTGTGTCGAACAAAGTTACAGAAGATTTTTTAAGATTAGAAGCATTCATAAAAAATCACAATCGTTAGTAACGTTATTGACGATAAAACCCATTCCTTTCAAAGAATCCTTTCAACTCCTCTGTTCCATAAAAGAGGAGTTGAAAAGATACATTACAAAAATAAGCATTCCTTTTTACTTGGTCTTACCTTGTGTTTCCAATATTGGTTCTTTTTTAAGATGCCCTTTTTTTCGCATTGATTCGCCTTTAAGTTCCAATCTGTGAGATTCATGAACAATTCTATCGAGAATAGCATCAGCAACTGTTTGTTCCCCTATTAATTCGTACCATTTACTTACTGGAACTTGTGATGTAATAATTGTTGAACTTTTTTCGTGTCGGTCTTCTATTATTTCCATTACTACCGCTCGTCCTTGCGCATCAAAAGGCTGTATTCCAAAATCATCTAATATTAAAAGATTGTGTCTTTCAATTTTAGCAATTTCTTTAAGATAAGAACCATCGGCTTTAGCAATTTTTAGTTTACCTAAAAGTTTAGCTGTATTATGGTATAGCACTTTATAACCCAGACTACAAGCCTGATGACCAATGGCAGAAGCTATATAGCTCTTACCAATTCCTGTACTACCTGTTATCAGAATGTTTTCATTTTTCTTTATAAAAGAACAATCTCCGAAGCGCATAAGTTGATTGCGGTCAATATTTCGGTCTGTGTGAAAATGAAATTCCTCTATTGATGCTTTATAGCGGAAGTGAGCGCCACTAAGTCTTCGCTCAATACTTCGGTTTTGTCTATCATCCCACTCTGATTCTATAAGGTTAGAAATCATTTCATCAGCCGTAATCCCTTCGATTTTACCCGATTCAATATTTGTTTTAAAAGTTCTGAACATACCGAAGAGTTTCATCTTCCGCATTTTTTCTAAAGTTGCTGTATTCATTTTTCTATTTTTAGTTATTTATTTGATAGGTTATTTGTAATAATCTTTACCTCGTATGTTACCATGTTCGGGCATTTTTAATTGTTCACTTTCATCGTTTTCTTGTTTATCAATACTTTTCTCCAATATCTTTTTTATAGTTCCGTAATTGTAAATGCCATAATTTAAACCACGTTGACAAGCTTTAGTTAGGCGTTCATTCCCTACTTTTTTTGCCAAATCCAATACACCTAAACAAACCTTACAAGCTTGCTCCTGATATTTGCTTTGTTCAAGTATTTTTAAAATGTAGAGTTTTACGTCTTTGTGTATTTCCTCTGCTAAGATTGCACAGCGTTCGGGAGATAGCTCACTTACAAAACGATGATTGGGGGCTAAGTGTTCTTTATCGGTAGTATATTTAAAAGGATTTTTTGAACGTATGTGTAAAGCTATTCGCTCGTAATTATAAAACACTTCAACATTGTAGCGAGAAAACATCACCTTAACTTTTTTGCCTATAAACCGATAAGGGATGCTGTAAAAATGTTTGTCGGCAGTTAAAGAAATATATCCATCTTTTTTAACGGTAACATATTGTTGTTTCTTAAATTCATAACGCAAGACAGGTAAGGGCAGCAAGGTTGTGTATTCAACATCTTCAAACAGTTGTCTGCGACTATAATTTCTTCCTGTTACTATTTGATTATTGTGTTCTTCTAATGCTAAACCGATGGATTTGTTCAGCTCTTCTAAAGAATAAAATTTTTCATTTCTTAATTTAGCATAAATCCTTGTGTAAATAATATTTACAGCACTTTCCACCAATGCCTTATCTTTGGGATGGTAGGCTCTTGTAGGCAATATGGTAGTATTGTAATGCTCGGCAAAATCAGCGAAAGTTTCATTTATTGTGGGTTCGTACTTGCTACTTTTTGTAACTGCCGATTTTAAATTGTCAGGAACAATAGCCGATGGAACTCCGCCATAATAATGCAAAGCGTCTTCACATGCACCAATAAAATCTTCTTTTTGTTGACTTGCTATGGCTTCTACAAATGTTAATTGACTTGCGCCAAGTATGGCTACAAACACTTCTACTTGCTTCGTTTCATTAATCTCTCTATCAAAATAGGCTAATTTTTGTCCTGCAAAATCTATGTATAATTTATCTCCTGCTTTATGTTCTTTGCGCATGGTGGGAGTAATTCGAGATTTCCAATTTTTAAAACTCTTAAAAAACAATGTACTACCTATTCCATCAGGGTGCTTGATTTTATACTCTTCCCATAACATTAATTGCGTTACACCTTTTCGCTTTAACTCCTTATCCATTGATGGGAATAGCGTATATAGCTTCTCTAATTTTTCACTAAATGGCGGTTCTGGTGGTTTGGCAAAAAGCCCTTTCAAGTAATCATCGTTTAAAGCATTTATTTCTGAAAAACTTAAACCACTTTGTTTAAATTCTTTCAAGTATCTTCTTAACCCATTCTGTGATATTCCTGTTTGTCCTATTATTTCAGCCTTCGTCATACCTTGAGTATGCAAACGTAATATATGTCGTATGTTGGTCATGCCTGTATTTTGAGGGCGCAAAGAAATCAAATCTCAAAATATCGATTTCCGGTTTTGGACAGAAAAGGTTAGAAAGGGATAGATTTAGCTTAAAAAAGTTAAAAAAGGGACAAAATAGGTGTAGTGGATTACAAGATATTTTTGATTTCTACTAATTCGGGAACCCCGAGTTTTTCTAAAATCATTTTGGTCTGCTTTGGCGTGTAAAAATGCCCGATGCGTTTACCAATTTCGTCTTCGTGGGGTTCAAGCCAAACTTTTATAATTTTCCAACTTACTTTGTACAATTCAACTAATTCATGTTTAGAATAAGCCTTTACTTGAATTTCTCGTGTTAAGATTTCTTTTTGTTTCATATCTTTTTTATCTCAAAAATCTTCTAATAGATAAATGAGCATAGATATTTTATCAAAAAAATTGTGTATAATTTTATATGGCGAAAAAAATGAGAGAGACGCAACCGTTAATTACGGTATTGACGGTTATAAATTCACTAAAAAATTACTGATTTAGGTGAAATACTTTCGTGAAGCATCTTAGCGGTTAATTTGAAGCCTGATTATTTGATATAGAACTAAAAGGCTTCGAAATATTGTTAATGCTATTAATGTAATCCCTACTATCGTTGAGTAAAAAATAATATGTATGCTTAATATTTTGGTAAACATTTTTATTCCCGAAAAAATAAAAAAC
>JAYVIS010000041.1:0-18738 GCA_043769975.1 Bacteroidota bacterium | reverse complement strand
GGCCAGGGGCGATAGGCATTTTTTAAAATGCTACAAATTATAGCAAGATGAAATTCATTTATTTAAGATATTTACATCTATAACCCTAGACTAATTTTCGGGATTCTTACAGCCTTATGTTGAAAACTAAAAGCATAATAAATAGGTCGTAAAATTGGATTCCATAAATTTGTCAATAAATGACAAGTCATATGCAAGAAACCTTTGGACAATATATAAAAGATCTTAGAACTCAAAAAGGTTACACTCTGACTCAACTAGCCGCGAAACTAAATATTGATTCAGCTAATTTGAGTAAAATCGAAAATGGCAAACGTGAATTCGATGAGAAAAGGCTTCCAAAACTCTGCAAAGTTTTCAAGTTGGATAAGCAAGAAATGGAAAGAGAATTATTAAGTGAAAAAATCGCAAAAAGCGTTTGTGATAAAAAGTTGGATGCTACAATATTATCACTTGCTGAAAAAAAAATAAAATATATTAATAATGAGCATTCAGGAAAAAATACAAGTATTGTAGCTGAACCAAACTTATTAATTGAGGAAGCAGATTGGAGACAAAAAGAGTTTTCAAACCCACATGCAGAAATCAGAGTCGGAACTTTGTTTAGCGGAATTGGAGCAATTGAACACGCTTTCAGTAGATTAAAATTAAATCATTCTATCACTTTTGCTAGTGATATAGACACTCATGTTAGACAAAGTTATTTTGCTAATTATGAAATTGGTGCTAGTGATTGGTATGATGATGTTACCAAATTTTCAGCAAAAAAATATAAAAGCAAAGTAGATATTTTGATTGGAGGTAGTCCATGTCAAGCTTTTTCCATGGTAGGAAAAAGAAAAGGATTAGAAGATATTAGGGGGACTTTATTTTATGATTTTGCAAGGATTGTTTCAGAAACAAAACCAAAGGTTTTTATTTTTGAAAACGTTAAAGGGTTATTGAATCATGATGGAGGTAATACTTGGAAGGTTGTCCAAGACGTATTTGAAGAACTAAAATATAAGACACATACACAAATACTTAATAGTAAAGATTACGGAATACCACAACATAGAGAACGTATTTTTGTTATTGGCTTTAAAGACCACAAAGTTGATTTTAAGTTTCCTGAGAAGATAAAACTTGAACACACGATGCAAGATTTTTTAGAAGATTATATTGATTCAAAATATTATCTAAAGGAAAAAGGTGTGAAATTTGTTACTAGTTCAAAAAATAAGTCAAAAAGATATACTCAAATAAATGGAGACGTTATGCTTTGTCAAAAAGCAAATCAGCAATTTAATTGGCATGGAGATTTTGTTTTCGAGTCCACTGATGAAAATGAATTTAATGATTTTGTGTTTGATGTAAATAAAGTCGAAGAAAAATACTATTTGTCAGAAAAAGTAAAAAAATATGTTTTGGCAGGCGGAACGAAAAACTTCAGAACAAGCACCAAAACAGATTTAGAAATTGCAAGACCTTTATTGCAAACAATGCATAAAATGCACCGTGCAGGAGTTGATAATTATGTGACTCACAATAAAGGTAAAATTAGGAAATTAACTCCACGAGAGTGTTTAAGATTAATGGGATTTAGAGATGATTTTAAAATCAATGTGAGTGATACGCAAATGTACAGACAAGCTGGTAATAGCATAGTTGTTGATGTACTTATAGCCATATTAAAACAAATGGATATTACTAAATTTGGAATATGATAAATACAATTACAATTCTAAATACTGAATACGAAATACTTAACACACTTGAGAAAATTAGTATTGCTGATTCCTTTGTTTTGCCTAAAAATAAAATTGGGGGCGGTAATGGTGAAGCTAAACTATATATTGGACACTACGACGAAAAAATAATTGAATTCTTCGGAGAAAGGGGCTTTATCTCAAACTGTTTTTTAACTAAAAGTAATTTACGGAAATATTTAGACAGTGCGTATAGTGAATATAACGAACCTACGCAAAACTACAGATATAAAGAGGAGCTACCAGCTAAATGGATTGAACGTAAAAACAGTATTGAATCAATATCCGAAATAATATCAATTGACTTAAAAGATCAAAGTCAAATTGTGGGTCCAAGAGTATATGTCAACTCTAAAGACAAAGGATATAGTATTATAAGGGAAATTGCTTTGCCAATAATTTCTTATTTAAATGTGTATAAATTGAAAAATAGTATTGATAACACTATTGTTTTTTATGTCGAATTATCCCTTAATAGTACAAATGAAAATCACAATAACCTTAGTGTAAATATTGATGATAGATATGTGCCATCCGATGATGTTGAAATTGAAAAAGAATTAAAAGATGTTGAACAACCTGTAAATATTGACATTCCTTTCAATCCCAATAATATAAAAATAAAAGCTACAACCTCTAATATTGGACAAATTATATATGATTTGGAAGATAATTTTATTAATCTAGATACAGAATTTCAAAGACGTGCTGGCCTATGGAATATAGGACAAAAAAGTCGTTTTATTGAATCACTTCTATTAAAATTACCAATACCACCATTTTACTTTAGTGAAAAGGAAGAAAACGATTTAGAGGTAATTGATGGATTGCAAAGAATAAGTGTCATAAAAAGTTTCGTCATTGATAAAGACTTTTTGCTTAGTGATTTAGAATTCCTGACTGAGTATAATGGTTATGGTTTTGATTCTTTGCCTAGCACTTTGAGTAGAAGAATAAAAACATATCAAATATCAGTATATATTATTGAAAAAGGAACTCCAGCATCAGTAAAGTATAATATCTTCAAAAGAGTAAACACCGGCGGTTTAGAACTAAGGCCTCAAGAAATAAGACACGCTATTAATCAAGGAACAGCTTCTAAAGTAATTGCTGAATTAGTAAGAGGCGAAGAAGAGATAGATGCAAATAACCAAGTTAAAACTAAAATAGATTCAAAAGGTGTAAAATATAGCTTAGATGTTACTCGCGAAGGCAAAGAATTTGTTAAGGTAACAAATAATGCTATTGGTTCTTTTAGAATGGAAGATAGAGATTTTGCTACTCGCTTTGTCTCTTTTTACCTAACACATTTTTTAGAATATAAACCTGATTTAGACACTTTTTTAAATAATGGAATGTCTAAACTAAATTCAATGAACCTTAATGAAGTTCTTAAATTAAAAGATGATTTCTATAAAGCAATGAGCTTGGCTTATGATGTATTTGGTGAATATGCGTTTAGAAAAAGATTCTCATATAATGATGGAAAAAAACCTATAAATAAAGCATTATTTGAGACTATAAGTGTCTGTTTTTCAAAGCTTAGTTCTGAAGACTGCATTAAATTAAAGTCTAAAAAAGAGATACTGAATGATAAATTTATTTCACTTAACAATACAGATAATATATTTTTAAGATCAATTACCCAGGGCACAGCTCGCAGAGACAGTGTTACAAAAAGATTTACTGAAATAGAAAGAATCATTAAAGAAACAATTAATTATGATTAATAAATTACGTTTAATCAACTTTAAATCGCATAAAGACACACAATTAATTTTAGGCAATCTAACAGTTTTATGTGGTAAAAATGGCGTTGGTAAATCTTCGTTAATCCAAAGTCTTCTATTGTTAAGACAGTCTCATAAAAAAAATCGATTAGATAAAGTATTAGATTTAAACTCACCTTTATGTTTCATAGGAAAGTCCAAAGATGCAATTTACCGATTACCTAATGAAGAATTTAAAAACGAAATTGGGTTTGTTTTAAACGAAAATGGCGAAGAATATTCATGGATATTTTCAGCTGAGGAGGACTCTACTTATCTGAAAAGATTAAATGACCTTGTTGATAGTGATGGATTTCAAAATCTCTCATTATTTAATAACAATTTCCAGTATCTAAGCGCTTCAAGAAATACAGAATATAAATCTGATAACTATGCTGTTGATGTAGAAAAACAAATATCCATTAATGAAGGAAAAGGCGAATTAGTTGCGCAATTTCTATATGAATATGGTAAGAAAAACAAAGTTATTAATGGTGTAAAGCATGAACGTGAAAAAGATGATTTTCTATTATCCCAAGTGACTGCTTGGGAAAGAGAAATAAGTGATTCTGTTAACGTAAATCCAATCGTAATTGGCGAAAGTTTTGATATTAAATATAGCTTTGATACCGGAAATGCTTTAGGGCCAATTGATGAAATTTCTAAACAAAATGTTGGTTTTGGACTTTCTTATGCGTTACCTATTATTGTTGCAATATTATCATCTAAAGAAGGTAGTTTTTTATTGATAGAAAACCCAGAAGCTCACATTCACCCACACGGACAGGCAAAAATTGCCGAACTAATATGCATTGCTGCACAAGCTGGTATACAGTTAATAGTTGAAACGCATTCCGACCACATTATAAACGGTATTTTAGTTCAATGCAAAAAATTTGAAGAAACTCAAGGTGTAAAAGGCATCGACAAAAATAATGCGAAAATATATTATTTCGATAGAACTGAAAAAGAACATGCAACAATATCAACTGAAGTAGAAATTGATGCAGGAGGGAAATTGAAAAATCAACCAAAAGGTTTTTTTGATCAAATAGAGTTAGACTTAAATAATTTAATGGGTTTCTAATGGCTTTAAATATTTTTTTATATTTTCCGGAGACGGACGATGAAATTGTAAGGTTATCCCATAATGCGAATAACTGTATTAATGAATTTGTAAAAATATCAACCGAACTTAAAAAGCACCAAGATTTTAATTTTTATTATGATAATGAAAATATTGATGCTTTTTTCACGAAAACTAAACTTGTTGGGGTATATTTTAATTCTCCAAAATTTCAGATTCAAACAAAATTGCAAAAAATACCTTCTAAATCTATAAATGAACATAAAGTAAGAAGAGGCGATTGCCAATATTATATATGGAATTTAAGTGAAGCTCCTACCTTAAAAACGAGAAATATTTTTTCCGAACTTACCGAAAGATATTTTATTTATCCTGAACCGGCGAACAGATACTTGGTACTTAATATGCTTGATGCTATGACATATTGTAGAGAGCGGATATTAATGTTTAGAGATGCTATACACGAATATACATTTCCCGAAAAATTTGCACATGTTGATTTTGTTTCAAATTATTCAGAATTCGAATTATGGATCTCGACAAAACAAAAATCTGAATTTTCATTATTAAATAGATTTAAATTTAAACGAACAACGTTCGTTCAACATGGAAAACCAGTATTCGCAGAGATTTCTACAGGGAATTACTGGTATATTGATAATTTCCATAAAAATGAATATGAAGTATTTGATAGCCTAAAAAAACATATTGGTATAGCCAATCTTGCCGGAATTATTATTCCAGGTTCAGCTATAAAAGGAAGAACATTTTAAAATTTATCAATCCATGAAAACACTTGAAATTAATAAAGTACTTTATGAAATAATAGATACTGTAGAAAAAATAACGATTGCAGATTCATTTGTTGTAAGAAGTAACAAAATTGGTGGCGGAAATGGCGAAGCTAAATTATATATAGGAAATGATAATAATGACCTTAGGGATTTCTTTGGCGATATAGGTTTTAAAATAAATTGTTTTTTACTTAGCAGCGATTTAATTCAATACTTAAAAGATTGCGAAGTCGAATACAAAAAGCCGGAACAACCATATCGAAATAAAGAAGCAATGCCTTCGCTTTGGCAAGAAAGAATAAATAAGTTAAATAAAGTAAATGAGATTCTTTGGTTTACTTTACAAGAACAAACCCAAATTAGTGGTCCAAGAGTATACGTCAAATCTGATAACTCAGCATATGATTTAATCCGTGAATTATCTTTACCAAATATTACATATTTATCTGCAATTAAACTACAAAGTCCAACTAATGAAATAATCTTCTACTTTCGTTTATTTGTAGATTATTTTGGAGAAGTAGAACATCCAAATGCTGTAAAACAAGAAGAGGCAAAAATTGCAGTTGAAGAAATACCAACAGAAGAAAAGAAACAAATAAACTTTGCAAGAATCGGACAGGGACGATACCGGAAAGCTCTTTTAGATGAATGTCCGATTTGCGCAATCACTCTAGTTTCTGACGATAGACTTTTAATAGCAAGTCATATTAAGCCATGGGTTGCATCTAATGAAGTAGAGAAATTAGATCCCAAAAATGGATTTATGTTAACTCCAACTTACGATTTCCTTTTTGACAGAGGTTTTATCACCTTTTCTGATGATAAAAAAATTAAAATCTCTCCGTGGTTATCCAAAATGACTTGCTCTAAATTGAATATTTCAGATGATAAAAAATATGCGATGTTACCAACAGAAGGAAGAGAACATTATTTAGAATATCATAGAGCAAATATTTTTAAGGGCTAACTTCTTCTCTCTTATAGAGTGAAAAATATTGCCACTTAATACCAAATTAAGCCTCTTAAAAACCAAATTACAATCAAAAAACCTAATCCTGCAATTCTAACCAACGCATTATTTTTTCATCAATGCTGTTTGCAAATGTCCAATAAAAGTTATCTTCGTATTAAATTTCGGCAGACAAATTTTCAATGCAAAACCTAAAATTTAGATTCAAAACCTTAGTAGCAAAGCTAATATACTCCTAAACAAAAAGTAGAGAATTAATGAGAGAACGAATAATAGGTTTTGATTTAGCAAGAGCATACGCCATATTTGGAATGTATATTGTAAATTTTAATTTCAGCTTCGGTTCCATTATGTCACCAACCACTACTGCCGGGCACTTTCTAAATATTTTCACAGGAAACTCAACGGCCATTTTTATTATTTGCGCCGGCATGGGTGTTTCGTTGATGACAAATAGAAATGAATATAGCATAGAAGAAAAAGCAAAATTAAAATCTATCATACTTAAACGTTCTTGGTTTCTTTTTGGATTAGGCGTGTTACTTTATAATTGGTGGACAGGCGACATTTTACATTTTTATGGTGGATATATGCACTTTGCTGCATTTCTATTATTCGTGCCAAAAAAATATTATTTATGGAGTGCTCTTTCGGCAATTTTAATTTTTCATATTTTATTTCTTATCATTCCAATTGAAACAAGTTGGGACTTTACAACATTTAAGTACAATGATTTTTGGACACCACTTGGTTTTTTACGGAATACGTTTTACAATGGCTGGAATTCTATGTTTCCATGGCTTTCGTACTTTTTTGTTGGTATGTGGTTAGGTCGCCAAAATTGGGAGAATAAATCTATACGCCGAAATGTTTTTATTACTGGGCTCTTCATGTTTATAATTTTTCAAAGTCTTCGTGTTATGGCAACTCAACATTTTTTTAATCAATTTTTAAGAGATTATATTATGGCAGAATATTTTCCTCCATTTTTGCCTTTCATTATGATTACTATGGGTTTTGCATTTATGGTAATTCCTATCTGTATGTTTATCGGAGAAAAGTTTTCAGGCAATTCCATTATTTTAGCATTGCAAAAAACAGGTCAAATGACCTTATCACATTACGTTATTCACTTAACAATTGGTATGATATTATTAGCAACCTTAACGAATAAACATTACACTGGCCTATTGGAAGACGAAGAACCAACATTGCCTATATACATATTTGGATATTCCATTTTATTTTTTGTATTCAGTGTATTGTTCAGTATTTTATGGTCTAAGAAGTTTAAGCAAGGGCCTTTAGAAACTATCATGAGAATAATATCTAAATGAAATGGCTAATAAAAATTATCTTCGTAGTAAATTCGGCAGACAGTGTTTCAAATTTGCACAAGTGACAGCAGAGAAACGTTTATTTTTGCTTTGTAAATGGCAAAAAAACATTTAGTTTTGTTAGTAGATATTCGGAAGAAAACAGGTTCAAAACCAGCACTACTTTTAGCTACTAAACGTTATATTTACACTGCAAATACATAAAAAGAAATTAATCAAGCTTAAATTTAACTTTATGCATATAAAATTCACTCTAATTTTTCTTGTACTTTTTATTGGTTTTTCAAAAGCACAAAATACTACTATTGATAGTCTGAAAAAAGTCTTATTAGTGGCAGAAAAAAAGAAAGATAAACAGAGTATGCTTAATTGTTATGATAACATCGCAACCAATTATTGGTTTCAAAGCAACTTTTCAGAATCACTGAACTATTATTTTTTATCCTTAAAAACAGCTGAAGAATTAGGAAATAAAAAAAGAATAGCCGGTTCTTATGGCAATATAGGTATTACATATGCTATTCAAAATAATTTTGACGAAGCACTAAAATATTATTTTTTAGATTTAAAAACAAAAGAAGAATTACACGATAGCGCCGGGATAGCAATTTGTTTTACCTGGATAGGAAACATGTATGTTGAGCAGAAAAAATATACAGAAGCCAGAAAATACTTATTATTAGCTTTGAATATAAAAGAGCAGATGAAAGATAAAAGTATCGCTGATGTTTATGTGAGTATCGGTAGCCTTTATTATCAGCAGGGAAATTACCAAGAAGCGCTTAGTCAATTTTTTGCGGCTGCAAAAATAAAAGAAGAATTAAATGATAAATGGGGTATGGCGCAAGCATACATTAACATAGGAGGTAGTTATAGTTCAATGAGAAAGACAAGTGAAAGTAAACTATGGTTGCAAAAGAGCCTAATGATATCTAAAGAAATTAATAATAAAAGTCTTATACAAGAAAGTTATTCTGAATTAGCAATATTAGATAGCGTGATGGGTAATTATAAAGAAGCCTATAAAAATTACAAAATGACAATTTTATATAGGGATAGTATATATAATGAAGAAGCCATAAAAAAAAATACGCAAACTCAAATGCAATATGAATTTGATAAAAAACAAACAGCTGAAAGCATAAAGGTTGAAGAAGAGCGTAAAGTAAATAATATCAGATTTGAACAAGAAAAAAAACAGCGTTGGTTTCTTTATAGTGGAATGGCTTTGGTTGTAATATTTGCAGGCTTTATGTTTAACCGATTTAAGGTGACGCAAAAACAAAGTCGAATTATTGCTTTACAAAAAACAGAAACGGAACGTCAAAAAGACATCATAGAAGAAAAACAAAAAGAAATTTTAGATAGTATTACTTACGCTAAACGTTTGCAGCAAGCAATTTTGCCGCCAAAAGAATTTATAAACAAACATTTAGCAGACAGTTTTATTTTTTACAAACCTAAAGATATTGTTGCTGGTGACTTCTACTGGGCTGAAGAAATAGGAGACTATTTTTTCATTGCAGCAGCTGATAGTACAGGCCACGGTGTTCCTGGCGCAATGGTTTCTATAGTGTGTTCAAATGCTTTAAATCGATCAGTTAAAGAATTCAAATTGATACAGACAGGCGAAATTCTAAATAAAACACGAGAGCTTGTTCTCGAAACATTTGAAAAAAGTGCAAGTGAAGTAAAAGACGGAATGGATATTTCTTTATTATGCATTGATTCTAAAAACAAAAATATTTTTTGGAGTGGTGCTAATAATCCACTTTGGTTTATTCAGGACAATGAATTAAAAGAAATAAAAGCCGATAAGCAGTCTATTGGTAAAACTGAATATCCGAAGCCTTTTACCACTCACCAAATAGAATATAAAGAAAATACAACCTTCTATTTATTTACGGATGGTTTTGCCGACCAATTTGGAGGTGCAAAAGGTAAGAAATTTAAATACAAGCAGTTCTCAGATTTATTAGTAAACAACATTAATCAAACTCAACAAAAACAAGCCGAAACAATCAATAAAGCATTTGAAAATTGGAAAGGTAATTTAGAACAAGTTGATGATGTTTGCGTAATTGGCATTAAAATATAAAACGTAAACGCAGTTACTAAAGATACTCTCCAGCTATAAAAACAAATTAGAATCAAAAAAACTTAATCTTGCAATTCTAACCAACGCATTGTTTTTTCATCAAGCAATATACTGAAACACTTGTGCTCAAGAAACTTAAACTGAAAGATTTAAGAAAATAATTTGTAAATTTACAATTATGAATAACAAAAATCTTTACATCATCGCAGGTTGTAACGGAGCGGGAAAAACTACTGCATCGTTTACAATTTTACCTGAGATTTTGGATTGTAAAGAATTTGTAAATGCCGACGAAATTGCAAAAGGTTTATCACCTTTTCAACCCGAAAAAGTATCGTTTGAGTCGGGACGAATAATGCTAAAAAGAATCAATGAGTTGCTTAATGAAAATGAAAATTTCGCCTTTGAAACAACACTTTCTACAAGAAGTTATAAAAACAAAATTATCGAAGCTAAAAATAAAGGTTATCGAGTTACATTGTTGTTTTTTTGGCTTCAAAGCGTAGAATTAGCCAAAGAACGAGTAAAGACAAGAGTTTCGGAAGGTGGCACAACAATGAGTCTGAAGTTATTGAAAGAAGATACATAAAAGGAATCAAAAATCTATTTGACATATATCTTCCAATAATTGATGGGGCTTTAATTTTTGACAACTCCGAAGGAAAACACGAACTATTGGCTGACAAACAAATTGATGGTTTACTTAATATTATTAATCAAGAAAAGTTTAACCTTTTAAAAAAACAACTATGACAATACTTGAAATTCAAATAGAAGAGAAAAATAAAATTCTAAAAGGTCTTGAAAAAGTGTATGAAAAACTCTTAGAATTTAAGAAATCAAAAAATAGTGAACTTGTTGTTTTGCGTAACATCAAAATCGTAAAAATTAAACCTGAATAAAAAACCAAGCTCACGCTCAGTTGCAGTCGGCGTGCAAGTATAATAATATCATTAGCTTTATTAAACAGTTTGATTGTCAGACAAAGGGTAAAAATGTCGAAGTCATGCTGAACTTGATTCAGCATCTCATGAGACCCTGAAACGAGTTCAGGGTGACAAAACACTATCAATTCGAGAGTAGTCGAAAACAAATTAAACACCTCGACTACGCTCGATATGAAAAAAACAGTTTGTAATCTATAAATCCTAATCTTGCAACTCTAACCAACGCATAGTTTTTTCATCAATGCTATTTGAAATAAAACTAAACTTAGAAGATAATTTTTCAATTTCAGAAGCATCAACACTTCCGTTTGCTAATTGCGCTTCAATGTCTTTTTTCTGTTTTTCCAATTCTGGCAATTCAGATTCTAAACCTTCTAATTCTTTTTCTTCTTTATAAGAGCGCTTCTTTTTTTCAGCAGCAACAGGTGTTTCAGTAATTGGTTTAGCTACTTCGTCTACTTTCGTTTCCAGTGCCTTTTGCTTTTTAGCCTCGCGTTCTAACTCTTCCAATTCATCTTCAGAGTCAAATTTCCATTGGCGGTATTCGCTGTAATTTCCAGGAAAATCTTTCACAACTCCGTTTCCTTCAAATGCAAACACGTGATCTACTAAACGATCTAAAAAATAACGATCATGAGATACAATTAACACACAGCCTTGAAAATCTAATAAAAATTCTTCTAAGGTTTGTAAGGTCACAATATCTAAATCATTGGTAGGCTCATCTAATATTAAAAAATTAGGGTTACGCACTAAAACCGTTAGTAAATACAAACGTCGGCGCTCGCCACCACTTAATTTACTCACGTGGCCATATTGTACTTCGGGCGCAAAATTAAAACGGGTTAATAAAGCAGAAGCACTTAATGAGGTACCGTTAGCTAAGGGAATAAATTCAGCAATATCTTTTACAACTTCTATTACCCGTTTATCATCAGCAACCTGAATTCCTTTTTGCGAATAGTATCCAAATACAATGGTATCACCAACCGAAACCTTACCAGCATCAGGTGGTTCAATGCCTTGCAACATATTGATGAAAGTACTTTTTCCAATTCCGTTCGGGCCAACAATACCAATTTTTTCTCCTTTAATAAAAGTATATGAAAACGGATCTAATATTTTTTTATCACCAAATGCTTTTTGCAATTTAGTGACTTCAATAATTTTACTTCCAATACGTTCAACCTTTACACTTAATTCAATTTTTTTATCGACACTTTTCTTACGTGCCTTTGCTTCCACATCAACAAAAGCATCTACTCTCGATTTTGATTTTGTGGTACGTGCGCGTGGTTGTTTGCGCACCCATTCTAGTTCACGCTTATATAAATTTTTTGCTTTGTCTAATTCAGAAGCTTCAATCATCATACGTTCGGCTTTCTTTTCCATATAATATTGGAAATTACCTTTGTATTCGTGCATTGAATAATTATCGATTTCAATAATTTTATCACACACTTCATCTAAAAAGTAGCGATCATGCGTTACCAATAAAATACTTTTTTTATAAGAATGTAAATAATCTTCTAACCATTCAATCACTGTTACATCCAAGTGATTGGTAGGCTCATCCATGATTAATAAATCAGGCTCATTTAAAATAACTTGTGCTAAGGCTAAACGCTTTTTTTGTCCGCCACTTAAGGTGCCTACAATTTGCGTGGTATCATCCAAACCTAAATTAGAGCACACTAACATGATTTGTGTTTCCACATTCCATGCTTCTAAGTCGTTCATTTTATTAGTTAAAATATCTAATTGGTTTTCTGTTTTTTCAGTAGGATTGGCATAATGCGTTTCTACTAAGCGCGTGTAATCAATAGCTGCTTTTACGGTTTCGCTGTCACCAGCATAAATTGCTTCCAGTATCGTATGCGTTTCATTTAACTCTGGCTCTTGGCTCAAAAAAGAAATACGAATATCTTTTCTAAAGGCCACTTCACCCGAATCGGCAATTTCTTGTCCTTGTAATATTTTGAAGAGTGTTGATTTTCCAGATCCGTTTTTTGCAATTAAAGCAACTTTGTCGCCATAGTTAATTCCAAAGTTTATGCTTTTAAATAAAACTTTGTCGCCATAGCTTTTACTGAGTTGATTTACTGATAATAAGTTCATTTGATGTAATTAGAGAAATAATGTATGTTGAATGATTGATTTTTTTTAATTTGTCTTTTTAGTCCCTTAAGTCTTTACTGTCCCTTTTTATACTTTCAGGTTTTTTTCGATTAAGTATCGCAATTTGTCTTTATTTAAATTTGAATTTATTTCTCCATTTACGGTGAGAGAAACATTTCCAGTTTGTTCGGATACGGTAATAGCAAGGGCATCGGTTGTTTCGGTAATACCAACCGCTGCACGATGACGCATGCCGAAATGAGAAGGAAAATTTTCTTTTTCGGTTACGGGTAAAACGCAACGAGCTGCCACAATTCGGTTATCTTTTATAATCACAGCGCCATCATGCATGGGACTATTTTTATAAAAAATATTTTCAAGCATTTTATCTGTCAGTGCCGAATCAATAATTTCTCCGGTGTTGACATAAAATACTAAATCCGATTTTTTAGAAATAATAATTAAGGCACCAGTTTTTGTTTCGCTCATCGAAAAGCAGGCATCAATGATAGCGTCTTCGTTTACTAAAAATTTATTACTAGCAGCTCCAGGTTGTGCAGTAAATGAAAAAATAGTTTTCCATGATTTGTTTTTTAAAAATTCGTTAGAGCCAATGTATAATAAAAACTTACGAATTTCTTGCTGAAACACAACCATTACAGCGATGACGCCCACATTAATAAACCGGCCTAATATGGAACCCAACAACTTTAATTCGAAGGCACGAACAATAATATAAACTACATAGATTAAGGTTAAGCCAATAAATACATTAACAGCAGCAGTCCCTTTTACCATTTTATATAATTGGTAAAGAATAACGGCCACTAAAAAAACATCAATGGCATCAACAATACCAAAGGATAGAAATAAAATATAAAGTGAATTAACCAATCTGAACTATTATTAATTAAAGAGCCTGTTTAAATATTAAACAGGCTCTAAAACTATATTATTAATTTAATTATGCTGGAGTAACAGTAGATAAAACAGAGTTCATACTTCTAACTGCTTCAGCACTTTTTGCAAATAATGCTTTTTCTTCGTCGTTTAATTTGAAGTCGATGATTTTTTCCCAACCATTTTTTCCAATGATAACAGGAACACCCATACAAATATCAGATTGTCCGTATTCGCCTTCTAATAAAACGCTGCAAGGAATTAATTTCTTTTGATCATTTAAAATACTATCAACGATAGTTGCAACTGCAGCACCTGGTGCATACCAAGCAGAAGTTCCTAACATACCTGTTAATGTAGCACCACCAACCATTGTATCAGCAGATACTTTTTTCAAAGTTTCAGCATCTAAAAATTGAGAAACTGGAACACCATTATAAGTCGCTAAACGAGTTAAAGGAATCATTGTTGTATCACCATGTCCACCAATTACAACACCATTAATATCGCTAGGTGCAGCATTTAATGCTTTTGATAAATAACAATTAAAACGAGCGCTATCTAAAGCACCACCCATTCCAATAATTTTATTTTTTGGCAATTTACTTCCTTTTAAAGCTAAGTAAGTCATTGTATCCATTGGATTAGAAACAATAATAATAACAGCGTTTGGCGAATGAGCTAATACATTTTCAGTAACTGTTTTTACAATACCTGCATTAATTCCAATTAACTCTTCACGAGTCATACCTGGTTTACGAGGAATACCAGAAGTAACAACAACTACATCACTATTTGCAGTTTTTGAATAATCATTAGTGCTTCCACTAATTTTAGTGTCAAAACCATTTAATGAAGATGTTTGAGTTAAGTCTAATGCTTTACCTTCAGCAAAGTTTTCTTTAATATCTAATATTACTACTTCGCTTGCAATTTTACGTAATGCAATGTATTCTGCACAAGTTGCACCTACGTTTCCTGCTCCAATTACTGATACTTTTGTCATGATGTGTTATTTTGAAATTATGGATTATTTATTTTTTGTTTTTGCCCTACGAATTTAAGATTTTTTGCCTACTTAACAAAAAAAAAGCTACCACAAAAAACAAATTAAAAGAAATGTTTAATTGTCTTAAATTACTGATTAAGAGCCATTTGTATTTGATACTTTAACGACTTCAGTTTTAAATAAGGTACTTTTAGGGGGTTTTTGTTTTTTGTTTGGGCGTAAACCTCATTCATAACCCACTTAATAGCATGTTGGTAATAGATTTTTGGATGGGTTCTTTTAAAATCAATATCGCGATCGGTTGATGTTTCCCACTCTAATTGTTGGTCTAAAAATTCATTTTTCACTTCATTATAAAGTTCAGTGCCTTTAATGGGATAAGCAATGGTGATGGTATATTGCGAAGGATTAGAAATAACTAAATATTTAATGGTTTCTTTAATATCCTCTTTTGTTTCACCAGGATAACCAAGCATAATAAATGTGCCAGCTTCAATACCATGTTGCTTAGCCAAATTTATCATCTCTCGTGTTTTGACAACATCCACACGCCTATCCATGGCATCAATTATTTTTTGAGAACCACTTTCGGCACCAACCCACACTCTAAAACAACCACTTTCTTTTAAGGTTTTTATTACCTCTTCATTCAATCGATCAGCACGAGAAATTATTTCGTAGGGAATAACGGCATCCATTTTTTTTATTTCATGAGCAAACTCCGTTAACCATTTATGATGAATCGTAAACACATCATCTACAAACCAAATCATATCCGGATGGTATGTTTCTTTCAAGAGTTTTAATTCTTGCGCCACCAATTGTGGAGATCGTCTTCGGTACGTGCCTCCGTAAACGGCTCTGCTACACCATTTGCAAGTATAAGGGCAACCACGCATGGTACTAACGCTCATCATGCTGTAACCATGTGCTTTTTTCCAACCCTTTAAATATGGCTCAAAATTAATTTTAGTTCTATTTGGAAATGGTAGTGTGTTGATGTCTTTGATTAATTGACGTTCGGGCGTTTCAACAACCACACCATTTTCTAAATAAGCCAAGCCATTAATCGTTTTTAGGCTTGAATCAGGAGCATTCTTAAGAGCTTTCATTAATTCTAAAGACGTTTCTTCTCCCTCTCCAATGACAATATAATCAGCCCCATGATTTAAAAAATTTGAAATGTGATTTCTAACTTCTGGTCCGCCTAATATTATTTTAATGTGTTTTAAATTTGGATTCGTTTTCAGGTGTTTCGTTATTTTCAATACATTTAATTTCGTCATCAAATTCGTATACAAACAAACCACATCTGGTTTCGTATGAATTATATGATTGATTAAATTTTCGTAACTAGAAAAGGTTGAATCAAATACATCATTTTCAAAACCATGCTTTTCTAAAAAAGATGAAATATACAAGATCCCCAAAGGCACATATGGACGCATGATTTGAAGCTCTTTCTCATCTTCTCCAATAAAATAACCGTGTGTAAAAAGAATCTTCATTTATATTAAATATAACATTTATTTCTTTTCTAATATAATAATATAATGATCCGATGCATTTGCGAAAAAAGAAAAGCGCGAAAATAAGTTGTCTAAAAAAACTAAACACTTAAAAAACAATGGTCGCTTCACCACATAAGGTTCAAGATAAGATGGTGGAACAAATAAACCAATTGGCTTCACTAAAACAGAATTGTATTGATCTTCAAATAATTTTTCAATATCCGTTGGGGAATAATAAAATATTTTAAACTGTAACGAATCAATCACCGTATCAACTCCCTGTTTATTTTTTCTTCTACGCCTATTTGCTTTATCTTTCTGTATTCCAAAAAACAACCGTTCCCATAAACAGTTCGTTCCCATAATAACAAGTGCTAATTTATTTGTCCGACTTTGTTTTTCAATACAAGCCTTTTTAAATTCTATTAATTCGTCAGGGCTTAAACAATTTAATCCTCCAAAATTTGAAAAAATTAATTCAAAATTAGGCGAAGAAAGTTTATTTATCTCCTGAGCTTTCAAAACATGAAACTCGATGGTTGCTTTGTTTTTTTCTGTTTTAGTAATGGCTGCATTTATCATTCCAACAGAAATATCAGTAGCGGTAACATGAGCAGATTGTTTAAATAACCAGTTAGCATCTTCGCCCGTACCGCAATTAATTTCAAGCACATTTAAATTAGTTAAGGTCAGCTCATTTAATAAGCACTGATAAACTTGGTTACGCTGCGCCCTTCCAATGACTGAATTTGTAAAATGCTCATCGTAGCGTTCAGCATAGGTATCAAAGGCTTGCGGTTGCATGAGGCTCTATTTTTTTTAGTTTCCATTTTTCCACAATCAGTAATGGCATTGTTTTTAGTAAGGATAAGCCGTGTCTGAAATTTAAAAAACTAGGTTTAACAACCAATTGTTTCGCAAAAAATAAATGCCTTTTAAACTGATATATTTTATGAATGTATTTTTGCAACTGTTTATAAAACTCAGGTTTATAGGTATTTTCAAACATCATAGCCAATTCATCACTGTCTGTCCAATTACTTTTTAACTTCAATTGTTCTTTTACTTTTTCATAAAAAACAGTTCCTGGCAATGGATAGGAAACAGAAATACCAATATCATCTGGCAATAAATCCTCCACTAATTTGATGGTCAATTTAATGTCTTCGATGGTTTCGTTTAAATATCCCAGTTGTAAAAAAAGCGAAACATGAATACCATATTTTTTTAGTAAGCGCGTGGCTTCATAAATTTGTTCCACTTTAGTGCCTTTATCCATCGCATCTAAAATCTTTTGCGAACCACTTTCTGCTCCCATCCAAACCAAGGTGCATCCGCTATGAGCCAAATGTTTAATGTTATCTTCTTGCAATAATAAATCGGCTCGACTTTGTATTTTATACGAAATTTTTAATTTTTCATCCTGCACATTTTTATCAAACTCATGCAGCCAATTCGGTTTCAATCCAAAAATATCGTCTGCAAACCAAACATGTGTAAAACCAAATTGAGCTTGCCATTTTTTGATTTGCAAAACAATTTGACGTGCACTATGCGTGTTATACCGATTGCCGTAAATAGGTTTTGCGCACCAATTGCATTTATAAGGACAGCCACGCGTGGTGACAAAGTTTAAAGAAAAATACCCGTGATGTGTTAACCACATTTTTTTGTAAGGTTCAATATCGATGATGTCCCAAGCCGGTTCTGGCAAAGTATCTAAATCTTTAATAATAGAACGGCTGCTCGTTTTAACGATTGCATTATTTTCGCTATAAGCAATTCCGGGAATCGTTTTAATGTCTGAATTATTTTTTAGTGCGTTGCATAAATCCAAAACGGTTTGTTCGCCTTCTCCAATGACAATGCTATCGGCACCATGATTTAAATACGCTTCATAATTATCTGACGAATCAGAACTGGAAGTGATTACTTGACAGCCTTTCGATTTTGCATAAGTCTGCATTTCAAAACAGGCATCACGCATATTGGTTAAACACATTTTAGTCAGATAATTAAATCCATCATCATAACTCAAAAAAATATCCGGCTTGTAATCGTCAATGGTTGAATAAATATCTGAAGCAGAATGACAGAACATGGTATCGAATAATTTAACATCATAACCATTTTCACGAAGATAGGATATCGCGTAAAGTGTGCCTAATGGCGGATACGGCATAGCCGCTTTTAATTGCTTGGAATCAAAATTTAAAAAATAGCTATGTGTGACTAAAATTTTCATTTTAGATTGACATCCGTTTCTTTTTCAAACTCCTCCATTTTATAATGAAAGGCTTGTAATACTTTATTTTGATACCCTTTTGTATGATGTTTGCAAACATGTTTTTTTGAGCGGATTTGTAATTCAAAATCTTCTGTGCTCATTTCAACATATTTTTTTCTCCAGTGCTTTACTGTAATTTTTAGAAAATACGTATCGCACC
>JAYVIS010000040.1:0-4634 GCA_043769975.1 Bacteroidota bacterium | reverse complement strand
AAATTTTGGTGTTGGGTAAATTCACTCCTTTTTTAGAAGATAAGATTCCACCTGCAATAATAATAGCACGTACCTCATCTTTACGATTTGTATCAATTACTTTTAAGGTAATTTTTCCATCATCTATCAAAACCAATTCTCCAGCAGCTACATCCTGTGGAAATTGAGGATAAGTAATAAATATTTTTTCAGCAGTTCCTTCACATTCTTTAGTTGTAATGATAATTTCTTCGCCATTAATTAAATCAACAGCATTATCTTTTACTTTACCAATTCGTAATTTAGGTCCTTGTAAATCACCCAAAATCCCAACATTCCTATTTAGCTTTTTATTTAAAATTCTAACATTATCAACTACGTGTTTTATTGGCTCATAATCACCATGCGAAAAATTGATTCGGCAAATATCCAGGCCAGCATTAAATAATTCTTCTAATACAGCAATATTTTCAGTAGATGGTCCCATTGTGGCAACTATCTTAGTTTTGTTATAATTAAATTTCATAGTGGTTTTTATAATACAACGAATGTAATAATTTAGATTTAAAAAATGATATTATTAATTTGTTAGGATTTTAATAAATTTGTACTCTTATTTTACACTATGCCAAATAAACTTCAAAAATTTGCCGAATTAGATTCTTTTGCAAACACCTATGCTTTTCATCATGATATTTTAGAAGATGGATTTCCCATGAAGGGAAAATGGCATTCAGACGTTTTCAAAAACGACAATCCTATTGTAGTTGAACTTGGCTGTGGGCGTGGCGAATATACTATTGGATTATCATCAAATGATACTTCAAAAAATTATATCGGAGTTGATGTAAAAGGAAATAGAATTTGGACCGGTGCAAAATTTGCTTTAGAAAATAAAATGAATCATGTGGCATTTTTGCGTACACGTATTGATTTTATTGATTATTGCTTTGCGGAAAATGAAGTATCTGAAATTTGGATAACCTTTCCTGATCCACAACCTAAAAAGAACCAAGCTCGCAAACGATTAACGAATCCCGATTATTTTTTAAACAGATATAAGCGCATTTTAAAACCAGGTGGCATTATTCATCTAAAAACGGATAATACTTTTTTTTATGAATACACCATGGAAGTGATTAAAGAAAAAAAACTTCAATTGATTTTTGCAACAAACGACTTATATAAAAACTGTCCGCCAGACAGAGAAGAGCTAACGAAAATAAAAACCTACTACGAAGGCTTATTTACAGCAAAAGGTGAGGATATTAAATATTGTTGTTTTAAATTGGATTAATAAATTATGGCAACAAAAAAATTACCCCATAAAAAGCACTTTTATTCAAAGCTATTTAAAAGCATCGTTTTAGGTAGTATGTTCCTCATTTTTTCGTTAACACTTGGAGTTATTGGCTACCATCATTTTTTTAATATTCCTTGGCTAGATAGTTTGGTTAATGCGAGCATGATATTAACTGGAATGGGGCCTGTTGACAGAGCAGAAACAGATGGAGCAAAACTATTTTCATCCTTTTACGCTATTTACAGCGGTGTTGCATTTTTAACTTGTTTAGCAATTATTTTAAGCCCTATTGTTCATCGTTTTATGCATCAATTTCATCTTGACATCGAAGAATAATATTTCTTCTTTAAAACAATATATTTATAACTTCGCACCTATGTTATCACTCTTTATTAATTGGAATCCAAGCCCTGATATTTTTACAATACCAGGCATTGATTGGCCAGTACGTTGGTATGGCTTATCATGGGCAATGGCGTTTATTGGTTGTCATTTTTTCATGAACCGTGTTTTTAGAACTGAAGGCAGAACCGAAAAACAGTTAGACACGTTAACACTCTATATTGTTATTGGAACTATTTTAGGCGCTCGTATCGGACATTGTTTATTTTATGGATGGGAGTACTACTCAGCAAACCCACTTGATATTTTAAAAGTATGGGAAGGTGGTTTAGCAAGCCATGGTGGTGCTGTTGGAATAATTGTTGCCATGATTTTGTATTGCTTAAAAACCAAAGAAAGTTGGATTTGGCTATTTGACCGGTTAGTAGTTGTTGTACCATTCGCTTCCTTTATGATACGTTTTGGAAATTTAATGAATTCAGAAATTGTTGGTGAACCAACGCAAGTAGCTTGGGCTTTTATTTTCCCTACTGTTGATTTATTGCCTCGTCATCCAACACAAATTTATGAGGCACTCTTTTATGTGGTATTATTTGTATTGATGTATTGGTTGTGGAAAAATAAACGCGACCAATTTGGCAAAGGTTTTATGTTTGGCTTATTTTGTGTATTAATGTTTACATTCCGTTTTTTAATGGAATTTTTAAAGGAAAATCAAGAAAGTTTTGAAGCTTCTTTACCTATCAATATGGGACAAATACTTAGTATACCATTTATATTAATCGGAATTTTTATGATGTGGAAATCCTTTCAGACAAAGAGAAATAAAAAGAATTAATACCAATTGGACTAAAATATACATTTATTTGGTATTATATATGCATTTGGCATTACTCTTATAAACAGCTAATGATTTATTTTAAAAGTAAAATTACAAATAATATAAATACAATTAAATTTGTGGAGAATAGCAACGAAAAAAATGATGGTTGTATTTTAACTTTTAATAGATATATTTATAATAATAAATAATTAAATTAAAATAATTGCGTTTCTTAAAAATCATAAACATTTAAGTGCTTAGTTCATAATTATCATAAAAATTTATTTGCTTAGCTATTTGATGTTTTTAAATATGAAAAAAACTTATGAAATTAAGGATACTGCTTTTCTTATTGATAACAAAAAGTTTATTAGGGCAAGAAACTAAAATTATTAGTAAGCTTCATTATGAAATTCAAAATCAAAAATTAGTTGATACAGCAAAAATTAATCGTTATATTTTATTAAGTAAAACGTATTCATTACTAAATAATGATAGTGCATTAAAATATGCAACGATTGCCAAAAACAAATCTATCCAAATAAATTACAGAGGAGGAATAGTTCATTCAATGTATGCATTAGCTCGTGTATATTACTTTTCGGCAAATTTTGAATTAGCAAAAAAAGAGTTAGAATTAGCAATTAATTTACCCGCATCAAAAAGTGACATCATATTATTTCAAAAAGAATATAATTTATTGGGAGCTACTGAATTTAATTTAGGTAACTATATAAATGCAGAAAAAAATTACAAAAAAAACTTAGAGATTAGTATCGCATTAAAAGATACTTCCAGTATTATTTCGGCTTATTACAACCATTCATTAATATTCAATTCACAGGGAGATTATTCTAAGGCTTTAGAGTATAATTTTTTAGTTTTAAACTTAGCAGAAAAAACAAACGACACAATCAATATTTTTTTAGCATATAACGGGTTAGGTATTGCTTACTATGGTGTAACCGAATACAAAAAATCAATAATATATTTGAAAAAAGCATATAAAATTGCATTAGACAAAAAAATGCTATTCGAACAAGCTGGTGTTTTTATAGATATTGCTAATACCTATACCAAAGACAAAAAATTTGAAGCAGCAATTTTATATAACGATAGAGCGATTATGCTTTCTGAAAAAATATCAGATAAAAGGGCTATGGCAACTGCATTGACAAATAAATCAAGCATTTTAATTGCATTAAAAAAACCAAATGAAGCAATTTTGTTTTTAAATAAATCTTTAGCTATTTGTATAGAAATAAAATATTTAAGAGGTGAACTTGATAATTACAATGAATTATCAATTGCAAATTACAATATAGAAAACTATACTAAATCGAAAGAATATAGTGAATTACTTCTGAAATCTGCTTCTACGGCAGGCTTGATAGATTTGGTACAAGCCAGTTATTATAATTTATATAAAGTATTTGACAAAATGAATAATACTAAAGAAGCTTTTATTTATTTTAAAAAATATATTCAACTAAAAGATTCTTTTATTAATGAAGATAAATATAAAAAAATTGCTTCGCGAGAGTTTGAATATCAAAAACAAAAAGAAGATCAATTAATACTACTCGAAAAAAAAATTGCATTTTCTGAGCTAGAAAAACAAAAGCAAATCAAAAATATAATAGTTGCTGCTTCTTGTATTTTATTGATCCTATTAGCATTTGTAATAAAAAGTTTTATCGATAAGCAAAAAGCCAATATTGAAATAACAAAACAAAACAAAATTATTGAAGAAAAAAATAAAGATATTACGGATAGCATAAATTATTCTAAAAATATTCAGGATGTTATTTTAACCCCCGAAGCTGAAATAAAAACATACTTACCAAATTCGTTTATTTTATATAATCCTAAAGACATAGTAAGTGGCGATTTTTATTTTATAGAACAAATAAACGATAGTATCAATCAAAACACAATAGCTATTGCATTAGCAGATTGTACTGGACATGGCGTGCCTGGCGCATTTATGAGCATTATTGGATATACTATTTTACGACAATCACTCAAAGAAAAAAGTATAAAATTACCTAGTCATACGTTAGATTATTTGAATAAAGAACTACAAGTTTTTTTAAGACAAACCGAAAACAAAGCCAACATTAAAGATGGAATGGATATTGCTTTTTGCACCTTAAATTTACAATCGCAATTACTGTCTTATGCAGG
>JAYVIS010000039.1:0-2216 GCA_043769975.1 Bacteroidota bacterium | reverse complement strand
TATATTTAATAATCACAGTATCTAAAATAGGATCTACTTCATATATATAGCCACCTGATTTATAATTTTTAGAGGCAATAGCAGTTCCATATAATTTTCCATTATTGGCTTTAACTAACTTTCCTTTACTATAAGATTGAAGATATGCACTTTGAGCATTATCTTTAAAAAAATCAAAATGAAAAATGTCTTTTTGTGTATTGGTATTTAAATCATAGGCGTATATCGTTCCCATATTATGATTGCCTCCACTTGAAGTAAAACCATATGTTTTTGTTCCAACATTAACAAGTCCGCCATTGGGTTTTACTCCTTTTCCTTTTTGAAACGAAGTTGTTTCAATAGAATTAGCATTTATGTTGAATTTAAAAACACCACCACCACTTTGATTAATAGTTCTATCTAACGAAAAATTACCATATACGATATTATCCTTAAAAACTAAACCTCCAACAGGGTTATTTATTACTGTATCAAATTCATGTAATTTAGTATAAAGTCCATTTATAGGATTAATTTTAAATAAGACACCTTGATTAAAATTACCACCTTGTTTTGTGTACCCACATAGATCTCCTGAAGGTAACTCTATTAAGCTTTCTCCTGCGTCAAACCCTGATAATGTGTCAAATTGATGAATAACAGTAATAGTTTTTGTTATTGGATTAAAATTATAAACTGCCCCTGATGTTGTTCCATAAAACTGATTGCTTGTAGCCTTTATCATTTTCCCTTTTGCCATGCCAAAAACATTATATGGGTTAAACTCAGCTTCAATTCCGAATGTATCAACTGATATATCGTAAGAGTAAATTTTACTTGGATATGAATTAGGATTAATAAACACACTATATATTTTATTCCCCTCTCCTAATAAATAATCAGAAGAGTTATATAAGTTGATGTTTTGGTCAAAATTAAATAATACAGAAAAGGTATTTGTAGTTAAGTCATATCTAGATAAATAACCATAGTTATTAGTTCCCCCATAATTTGTAGTGAAATAAAACTTATTGTTATGATAAGTCATAGCATTTGGTGTAGCACCATTAAATGAACCTGAAAAATTATAAACTGTACTTAAGCTATTTGTAAGTGGATTTAAAGAGTATAAATTCCCTTCCCCACTCAAACCACCACCCCATTCTGTGATACCATAATAAAGCCCATCATTAGCTAAAATTAATTGTCCGGTCGGATCTACGTAATTAAGATCGAAATCAAATACTTTTTCGATTTTATTAAGAACTGAATTTACTTTATAAATCCCTGCAACCTCATATTCTCCACCAAGCGCAATACCATAAACTTCACTGTTTACGATAGAAAGATGCATCTTGTTTGATGAGCTATAATTATTATTACTTTTAAAATCATAAATAATTGCAGGGTTGTTACCATTACTATCTGTCTTAAAAATAGTACCATTATCATAGACACCTCCTCTTAAAGAAGTTCCATAAAAATGCGTTTGAGAGATCAAAATTTGACTGATTAAAAAAGGTAATAGAGTGTAAAATACTTTTTTCATAACTTTTTCTTTAATTCCTATTAAAAATAAGCTTTCCTTGCTTATTCTACAAACAAATTAACATGTCTTTCTTTTAGCAATTTTATATAATGCTTTTGCGAGGTTTTTGATAAAAAACTTTGTTTAATAAAACTAATCCATTGTATTAATATAGCTTCAAATCTTTGGTAAATAGATTGTAACACTTTATCGTTTATTGCTAAGTTTTTGGCAAGTGCATTAAAATCTTTTTTTTGTAAATTATTTTTTTTGCCGTTAATGGTTAATGCGCTTTCTTCTTTATCACTAGTAATAACAATGGCTGTGTTTAATAAATCGTAAGCGGGCGCAAATTCAAATTCGCCCAAATTATTTTCAATTAAGGCAAAATTTTTGAGGTGCATATCGGCATTCCCTGTCAGGTAACAAAAAAGTACTAACTCAAACAAACGCAATGTTTCAAAACCTGTATTGGCAACATGTTGCTTAGCTGTTTTAACTATTTTTTCTATTGAGCCTCTGTATTTATGTTCGGTAAGGCTTTCGGTTAATTGGCAAAAATCTTCAACAGCTATTTTTTTATTTTTTACTCTATCAAAGCGTTTGGTAAGGTATCCTAACTGTCCATCTTGCAAACGTATTAAACAATGCTGTGCTGTTTTAATATCAGCTATTTGTGCCAAGTGCATTGTTAAATCTTCGTTTT
>JAYVIS010000038.1:0-12615 GCA_043769975.1 Bacteroidota bacterium | reverse complement strand
ATAACCCTAAATAGTGTAAGTTATTTACAAAATTATGTAACAATTTTTTAGGGTTTCAAGCTCATCTTTGGTTTGAATATTATTTTACGAAAAATAAACCTAAATGAACATTGATAATGAAATTTCTGTCTCCGAAAAAGGGAAGGATAATTTGACAGCTGGTACTCACATTCCATTTTGGTATTCATCAACTGTACAGCCTTTAGCTTTTGAAAAATTGAATCAAAACTTAGATACTGATATCGTAATTATTGGTGGAGGCATTGCTGGTATTACAACTGCTTATTGTTTGACAAAAGAAGGACATCGCGTTATTTTGGTAGAAGATGGAATGATTGGGAGTGGCGAAACCGGAAGAACAACAGCACATCTTGTAACGGCTCTTGATGATAGATATTATCATTTGGAAAAAGTTTTTGGCGAAGAGAAAACAAAACTGATAGCAGAAAGTCATAAGTTGGCAATTGATTTTGTAGAACAAACTATTAAAACAGAACATATTGATTGTGGATTTGAACGAGTAAACGGTTATTTATTTAAACATCCGTCTGATAAAAATGATTCTCTTCAAAGAGAATTAACAGCAGCCATAAATGCTGGAATAGAAATAAAAATGGTTGATGAAGTACCAGGAATATTACAAACAGAAAAAGCACTTTGTTTTGCGAACCAAGCTCAATTGCATCCTTTAAAATATTTGAATGGGTTATGTAAGGCGATTGTGAAAAATGGCGGAAAAATATTCACCGATACACATGCATCAAAAATAAATCATGAAGGAATTACAACGGCTGATGGCTTTACTGTAAAAGCTAAACACATTGTTGTAGCAACTAACTTTCCTGTAAATAATTTGTACACCATGTTTTCAAAACAATACGCTTATCGAACGTATGTGATTGGGGCATTAGTTCAAAAAGATTTACTGCCGAAATCGCTTTGGTGGGATACTGGTGATTTTAAAGTAGATTCAAAAATACCACCTTATCACTATATTCGCGTACATCCATATAATGAACAATATGACATGCTGATAAGTGGTGGTGAAGATCATCCCACTGCTGAAACAAGCAAAACACATGTAATAGAAGAAAACCGCTACAAGTTGCTTGAAGATTGGACACGAACTTATTTTCCAATTAAGGAAATTGTTTATCAATGGTCAGGACAAGTTTTGGAGCCGATGGATGGAGTTGCTTTTATAGGGCGTAATCCGTTAGACCATGATAATGTTTATATCATTACCGGTGATTCAGGTAATGGAATGACGCATTGTTCTTTTGCGGGCTTATTAATAAGAGATTTAATTAATGGCAAAGAAAATAAGTATGAAAAATTATACAGTCCTTTACGCTTTACATTAAAAGAAAGTGGCGGTGCTGTAAAATTGATTGCAGAAGATATAGTTAATGTTTTAAAAAAATGGTTTTATACAGGAAGTGTGGAATTATCAACTATCAAAAATGGGGAAGCTGGAATAGTGAAGTTAGATGGAAAGAAGTGTGGAGCCTACCGAGATGATACTGGAAAACTATATATGGTTTCTGCCGAATGCACGCATTTAAAATGTATGGTACTTTGGAATAATGATGAAAAAAGTTGGGATTGTCCCTGCCATGGTAGCCGATTTAATTATGAAGGCAAAGTTATTAACGGACCTGCTAACTCTGATTTACCAGCTTATAACGATAAAATTAAATAAATATATAAATACCTATTATAAAGAGGTTTGTTTAGGGGGAGTCTTTAACAATTTGTCAGGTTGGCACAACGGCAATCGAGAATATAGAGATTTTCCAACCTTCTTTCTATAACCAACGAAATGGTACGCGAGCTTGTTACCGTTAATTGTTTATTAAAAAGACTTCTTCTAAACAAAAAAATAATAATCGAATAAAAAAATGAATAAAGATTAACATGTTCTAAATCAAAAACATAAACAAATAGAACATACAATCTACAGCAAAATAAATGATGACCAATAAAAAAACAGAAAAATCAAAGGACGAAACTCAAAAAGGTCCTAACAAGAGCAAAGCATATAAAATTAGAAAAACACTTTTAATTACTTCTGGTATTGTTGTTTTATTGGTTGCTCTTATTATTATTTTTATTTCGCCAATTGCAAAATATTTAATCGAAAAGTACGATACAAAATTTACTGGTAGAGAAATTACAATCAACTATGCGTATGTAAATCCCTTTACGGGCTACGTTTATTTAGATAATTTCAAGTCTTATGAATTAAAGAGCGATAGCCTTTTCTTATCTGCTGATGGAGTTAGTGGAAATTTTTCGATGTTAAAACTATTTACTAAAACATACGAAATCAGTGAACTTGTGATAAACCAACCAAAAGGAATGATCATTCAAATTGGAGATAAACATGATTTGAATTTTATGGATATCATTAAAAAATTTACTTCAAAAAAAACAGGGGAAACAAAATCCCCAGTTCACTTTAGCATCCTAAAATTAAAAATAAATGATGGGCTATTTTTTTATCAAGAAAATGTAATCCCTGTAAACTATTTTATTAAACAAGTTAATATTGAATGCGGTGGCATTCATTGGGATTCTGACACAATTCCATTTAAATTTTCTTTTGTTTCAGGTATTGGTGGTGGCGAGATTAAAGGTGATTTAACAGTAAATTCAAAAACATTGGATTATCACGCAGCAGTTGTTGCTAATAAATTCAATTTAAAAGTATTAGAGCAATATATTAAAGACATGTCAAACTATGGAAGTTTTGCAGCAATCCTTAATGCTAACATAAAAGCCAAAGGAAACTTTAAGGATAAAGAAAATATAACAGCCCAAGGAATGATAGGGATTGATGATTTCCATTTTGGAAAAAATCCAAATGATGATTACGCCTCATTTGAAAATGTAGTTATTAAAATCGATGAATTGAGTCCTAAGTTTCATAAATATTCATTTGACTCTATTTCTATCAATCATCCTTATTTTAAATATGAAAAATATGACCATTTAGATAATATCCAAACGATGTTTGGAAAAAAGGGTTCAAATATTACAGCTGTCGCTGAAAATTCAGAAAAATTTAACCTAGTAGTTGAAATTGCACGTTATGTTAAAGTACTAGCAAAAAACTTTTTTAAAAGTAATTATAAAATTAACCGACTAGCAATTTATAAAGGCGATTTAAAATACAATGATTACAGTTTAAATGAAAAATTTTCAGTTGATTTAAGCCCAATCTATGTGGTTGCCGATTCTATTACTAAAAGTCAGAAACGTGTATCATTAACTTTAAAATCAGGTATTAAACCTTATGGAAATGTATCCATAAATCTTAGCATTAATCCAAAAGACAGTTCAGATTTTGATCTCAATTATCATCTACAAAAAATACCAGCTTCTTTATTAAATCCCTATCTTATTATGTATACCGAATTTCCCTTAGACCGCGGAACCTTAGAATTGAAAGGTAAATGGAATGTAAGAAACGGTATGATACAAAGTAACAATCACATCGTACTCATTGATCCACGATTAAACAACCGAATAAAAAATAAAAACACAAAATGGATTCCAATGAAGCTGTTAATGTTTTTTATTAGAGAGCAAGGTAATGTCATTGATTATGAATTACCTATAACAGGCAATTTAAAGGATCCTAAGTTTCATTGGCGTGATGTCATCATTGATGCCCTAACAAATATTTTTGTTAAACCTACCACAACACCTTATAGAATGGAGGTAAAAAATGTAGAAACGGAAATTGAAGAATCATTATCCTTAAAATGGGAAATGAGAAATAGTCAACTCACATCCAGTCAAGAAAATTTTATCGAATGTTTGGCTGATTTTATGCATAAAAATCCGGAAGTATCAATAACTGTGAATCCACAGAACTATGAATTAAAAGAAAAAGAATACATCTTGTTATTTGAAGCAAAGAAAAAATATTATTTGAAATGCAGTGGCAAAAACAATCATTCTTTTAATGAAGAAGATTCACTAAAAGTTGAAAAAATGTCAATTAAAGATTCCTTGTTTACGAAATATCTAAATGAAAAAACGCATGATGCCATGTTATTTACAGTTCAAGATAAATGCCTAAAACTAATAGGTGCTTCTGTTGTCGATGCTAAATTTAAAGTTTTAAATAAAAAAAGAGTAAACGTATTTATGACCTATTTTAAAGAGAATGGAACTGAAAAGCATGTGAAATTATTGGCTAAAAAAACCGTCATTCCTTACAATGGCTTTTCATTTTATAAAATACACTACAATGGCACTTATCCTGACTTCTTATTAAAAGCTTATAATAAAATGAATGATTTAAATAATGAAACTCCTAGAAATAAGTTTAAAAACGAACGTAGAAAAATAGGTATATATAACAAGGTTAGATAATTCACTTAAAAAAACATAACTCCAGTGTACCGGAGTTTTTCATTCAGAAAAAGCGGAAATTTTATATATTTGAGTAAAATTAAGGTTTTATGAACGCCAGAGAATTTGGAACAATAGCAGTGGTGGGTTGTGGAAATGCTACGAAAATAATTAAAAACAGGCAAGAGATTACTGTTTCCTGTGCCGAAGGGAAAGAAGGAAATTTTTACGATGGTATTTTAAAATGGGATATAAAATAGCAGGATTTCAGTTAACTGCCGTGTTAAATAAAATCAAGAAATGAAAACATTAGTTTACAGCATACACGGTTTTGATAAACCCTTTTTAGAAAAGGCAGCTCAAGGTAAACACGAATTAGTTTTTACCGAGCAGCCCTTAAACGAAACTACAGCAAACCTTACTAATGGATTCGATGCCGTGGCCCTTTTCACTTCCGATAATGCTTCGGAAGAAGTATTAGAAAAACTTTATGATAGCGGAGTAAAATTTATCGCGCTTCGTTCAGTTGGGTATGATCATGTAGATATTGCAAAGGCAAAACAGCTTGGTATTAAAGTAGCCAACGTTCCTGAATATTCACCTTATGCTATTGCCGAACACGCTGTTGCATTAATAATGGCCTTGAATCGCAAGATTTTATTAAGTCAAAAATTAATGAATAAAAATGATTTTCGTTTAGATCAATTAATTGGTTTTGATTTGCATGGAAAAACCATCGGTATTGTTGGCACTGGAAAAATTGGAGCTGCTTTCACTAAAATTATGCACGGCTTCGGATGTAAATTAATTGCTTACGATATTGAAGAAAATCAGGAGCTTATCCATCAAACAAACATAAGCTATACTTCCTTGTCAGAATTATGTAAATCGTCAGATGTTATTTCTGTTAATTGTCCGCTAAATACAGAAACAAAGTACCTGTTTAATAAAAGTACTTTTTCTCAAATGAAAAAAGGAGTTGTATTTATAAATACTGCCAGAGGAGGAATAGTAAATACAATTGATTTAATAGAAGCGTTAGATAGTGGTACTGTGGCTGCGGCAGGATTGGATGTATATGAGAATGAAAAACCGATATTCTTTTACGATCACATCGATTCTCAAATAAACGATGCTATATTTCAAAAGTTGCGTTCCTACCCTAACGTATTACTTACAGGGCATCAGGCATTTTTAACTAATGAGGCATTACAAGGCATTGCAGATACAACCATTGCTAATTTAGATGGGTGGTCAAATAATCAAATTTCTAAGAATGAACTGAATAAATAAAATGGACTACATGCCCGAAATACAAAATCTGTTTTATCAAAATCTTGGTAAATTATTTTATGCCATTGCGGCTGCCGATAATGTAATACGTGAAGAGGAAGTAAAGAAGTTAAAACAAATTGTTAATACGGAATGGATTAATTTAGGTGGAGTTAAAGATAAATCAGAGATTCATGCCATGCGTCAAATAAAAATCACCTTTGATCAACTTGCAGAGCAAACACAAAATCCGAATGATAGTATGGCAGATTTTAAATCATTTAAAAAAGCACACGAAAAATTATTTACCGATGATGTGAAACATTTAATTTGGAAAACAGCAAGTTCAATTACTATATCATTTTCAGGAAGAAACAAGTCTGAATTAATAATGCTTGCCGAGCTTGGAATTATATTAAAATCATAATACAGTACACATTCAAAATTTTGAAATAGAAACATTAAGCAAAACACAAACCCCATCTCGTCATCGTTTTTAACGAGGACAAGCGGAGGTTCATTAAATAAATATAAATATTTATTATGTGCATTGCAAACGCAATTCAAAAACATCCTCGTTACAAACAAAGACGAGCGGAGTATTATCAGCAATAAAAACTAAACGCCAATTTTATCATTTACAATTTTTAAAATCTCAGTTTCAAGAGCAATAGTTTTTGTTTCAATGTCTTTCCCTTTTGCTAATATTTCTGTTACATAGGTTTTATCATCATAACCACTTGCATTAATCCGTACATTCATAAACGCACCCATTACTGCACTTCGAGCGCACAAAGCACCTACGCCAGCATCACTCACCGAATTTGGATTTCCAACGTCTGCCATCGCTTTTATTAAAGTCATACTATCAAAAGATAATTGCATTACTTTAAATGGAATTTCAATAGCAAACTTAGTAGCCTCTTGTATCGCCATTTTACGATTTGCTTTTTCGTCATCCGTTCCTTTTGGTAAACCAAATGCCGTCATTATTTTATTAAAGGCTGCTGTATCTGCATCCACTAATTTGGTTAATTCATCTTTGTAATATTGTCCTTTTTCTGCCCATTGGCTAAACGTTTCCCATTTTTCGTCCCAACCTTTTTTGTGAGATGATAAGTTAGCCACCATTGTTGCTAAAGAAACTCCTAAAGCTCCAATGTATGCAGATATGGAACCACCACCAGGTGCAGGACTTTCACTAGCTGTTTCATCAGCAAAATCTGTTAAAGTCATGCTCACTAATTTACTATCTGCCTTATTTTTTAGTAAATATTCAATGATGCGTTCTTCAGGGTTAAAGGGAGATAACTCATCTAAACCCATTGTTTTAATGGCAATTTTAATCAGCTCTTTTTCAGAAACACCAACAGAGCGTTCTTGCTTTAATAAAAAATATTTCCCAGCATCTATCAACGATTTTAAAGGAACGAGTCCAACTAACTCCGAACCCGTCACACGGATACCGCGCTCGGTTGATTTTTTACAAACTTCATCAAAAGCAATGTGTAATGGTGTAATATTAATATTGGTTAAATTCATTGAAATTTGTGCCACACCATATTCTTCAATAAACCAACCAATTGCTTTAACAGATTTTAAACTTCCTGGTATATTAACGGGGTTTCCTTTTTCATCAGTTACTATTTTTCCGTTTATAGAATTGCCTTCACGTTTTATGCGGCCAGCTTCTCTTACATCAAACGCAATAGAATTTGCACGGCGTGTTGATGTTGTATTTAAATTAACATTATAAGCCACTAAAAAATCGCGTGCACCTATAACGGTTGCACCACGTTTGGCATCATATTCAGCAGGACCAAAATCAGGTTTCCATTCGGGTAATTTTATTTTTTTAAAGAAGCCTTCGTATTCACCAGCTCTAATTACCGAAAGATTATTTCTGCCGGCATTTGGTTGAGCAGCTTCGTATAAATAAGCCGGAATGGAAAGCTCTTCCCCTACTCTTTTTGCTAATTTCACAGCCCATTTAGCCGTTTCTTCCATACTAATATTAGCAATTGGAATTAACGGACACACATCAGTTGCACCCATACGTGGATGTTCCCCTTTGTGTTTACTCATATCAATTAACTCACCTGCTTTTTTAATGGTTACAAAAGCAGCATCAATAACAGCTTGTGGCGTTCCTACAAAAGTAACCACCGTGCGGTTTGTAGCCTTTCCTGGATCGACATTTAATAAACGAACACCATCAATTTTCTCAATTTCATTGGTAATTTGAGTAATGATTGATAAATCAATTCCTTCCGAAAAATTAGGAACACATTCTATTAATTGTTGCATAATCAGTTTTTTTTAGTGTTTAAATTTAAAAAAAATGGTTTGACTGATAAACACATTTAATTAACAATACGATATTAAATAACAATATTATTTAGTGTAAAACCGTTCATTATTTGGCATTATATTTACTCATAAATGAACCCAAACGCTTACATATTAATTTATACTCATAAAATTACCCCACGGGTAAAGTATATTTTTAATCTGATTTTAAAAGATCATTTAGGCTTAACCTTTAGTTTAACAACTAATGTCGATGAGTTTAAAGAGTTTGAAGGGTATAAGTTTTCTTATTCTATTTCTGATTTTGATTCTAATTTTCATATTGCAGGTCATAGCCTGTTATTTGAATCTGGAATTAGGGAACAAACCATTCAAATGCAAAATCATGAAACGTATTTAAAATATTTTTTTAAAACTTATAAAAATAGTTTACCGTTTGATGTGTTTGCAGCCTCCTTTTATTTAATTAGCCGATATGAAGAATATTTGCCGTTTATGCCTGACGCTTTTAATCGCTATGAGTTTGAAAACAGTTTGGCTTACCAATATGATTTTTTGAAAATCCCTTTAGTCAATGTTTGGTTACACGAATTTGAATTGGTGCTTAAATCCAAATTTCCAAATTTAGAAATAACACATCGCACGTATAATTACGTTTCAACGATAGATATTGATAATGCGTATAAGTATAAGCAAAAAGGACTCATGCGCCACATTGGTGGTTATTTAAAAGCAATCGCCTCATTTAACAAAAATGATATTATTGATCGAACATCTGTGATATTAAAAAAAGTGAAAGACCCGTTTGATTCTTACGCTTATCAATTACGTATTCAAGAAAAATATAAGCTAGAGGTAATTTATTTTTTTCTGTTAGGAGATTATGGTGTGAATGATAAAAACCATCCTTCCAACAATGTCAATTTTCAAAACTTAATTAAACATTTATTTGATTATTCAAATGGAGGTATTCATCCATCCTTTGGCTCAAATCAAAATACAGAGCAAGTTAAAATTGAAGTGAACCGCTTAGCACGAATTTCGCACAGAGACATTTATAATTCTCGTCAGCATTTTTCGATGCTTCGGTTTCCTGAAACCTATTCAAATTTATTAGAAATTGGCATCACTAATGATTATTCGATGGGCTACTCAAACAATAATGGATTTAGAGCGAGTTACTGCATGCCTTTTTATTGGTATGATTTAGATGATGAATTAGAAACTGGTTTAAAAATTCATCCATTTTGTCTTTCAGAAACTTCATTAAGATATAAAGATGGCGCAAAACCTAAAACTATTGTAGAAGTTGCAAAACCGTTAATTGATTATGTAAAAAAATATAATGGCGAATTAGTTACCATTTTCCATAATGATACTATGGGAACAGCACAAGAATGGCTTGATTGGAATAATGCCTATGAAGATATTGTAAAACAATGTATTACTGAATTAAACAATTGATTTTAATATACTCACATACTTTATCTAATCGTTTTAAATACGTTACTGAATTAATTTTTAAATCTGTTTTAAATAGTAATTACGAATTAACAGATGACTTGAATTATTTTCAATCGAAAGACATTCCTAAAATTGCCTATACAACAACGCCTATAAATGCTCAGGTTTATATGTGTTCAAATCCTATTTTGTTTGAAACAGATATTAAATCAGAATTACCAATTGCAAATAAAGAGTTTGAAGATTTTCCTAAGTTTTTCGCATCACAAACATCCGATTTTTTAGGCTACGATATTTTTGCAATGGTGTTTTATTTTGCAAGTCGTTACGAAGAATATTTACCAACTGAAACCGATAAACACCAGCGATTTCAAGCAGAAAACAGCATTGCCTATAAGCACAATTGTTTACATATACCCTTTTTAAATCATGCGATTTTAGATTTTTCAAAAAAACTAAAACAAACATTCCCAACTATAGAATTAAACAAACGACCGTTTAATTTCCTGTCAACCATTGATATTGATAATGCCTTTGCTTATGCTAATAAGGGAATGAAAAGAAATTGTGGTGGTTTTGTAAAAGATGTTTTTAGTTTACGTTTAAAAAATGTAGCTGAAAGACTATTAAGTAATTTGAATGAAAAAAAAGATCCATACAATACATTTGAATTTATTAACCAGTTGAGTGATGAAACAAAAACAGCATTACAATACTTTGTATTAATAGGCGACTACAGTGATTATGATAAAAATCCACATTTCGAAAATAAGGGATTTCAACAATTATTAAAATCACTATCAAGTAAATTTAAGTTAGGATTACATCCATCGTATTTTGCATTTTCTAAAACAGAAAAAATAAATGAAGAACTTACCCGTTTAGAATTTATTTTAAAAGATAAAGTAACCTCAGCACGTTGTCATTTTTTACGCATTAATTTCCCTGAAACCTACAGAACATTTATTAAAAATGACATAACGGATGATTACACAATGATTTATGCTTCGCAATGTGGCTTTAGAACGGGGTTATGCATGCCTTATAAATGGTTTGATTTAGAACGAAACGAACAAACTCCCTTAACCATTCACACAAGTGTCATCATGGAAGGAACGTTTAGAGATTATAGTAAATTAAGCTCACAAAATGCATTAAACACATCTTTGCAATTATTGGCTGAAGTAAAAAAACATGGTGGCGAATTTATTTCTATATTTCACAACGATAGTTTTACAAAAAAAAATTCGGAATGGGTAAAACTGTATCAAACCATTTTAAAAGAAAGTAAACTATAAACCTATGTGTGGCATTGCTGGCATTATTCATAAACAAAAAAATGGTTCAATAAAAGAATCCATTTTTGATATGAGTCAAGCTATCAAACATCGCGGGCCAGACGGAGAAGGATTTACTTTTTTTTCTGAATCAATTGAAATAACTGCTTTTAGTAAGGAAACGCCGAAAGTGAATTGTGAAAGTAATCGCTTTTTATTTAATCCAAAAAAATCATTAGAAAGTGTAAGTACAAATTACAACATGGCCTTTGCACACAGAAGGCTTTCTATCATTGATTTATCAGAAAGTGGACACCAACCCATGTGTGACATTTCGTCGAATTACTGGATTACTTTTAATGGCGAAATTTTTAATTACCTCGAATTAAAAAAAGAATTAATAAATAAAGGACATACATTTTTAACCCAAACAGATACTGAAGTTGTATTGGCATCTTATAAAGAATGGGGAACAGATTGCTTACAAAAATTTAATGGTATGTGGGCATTTGCCTTATATGATAAAACTAAACAGCAGGTTTTTTGTGCAAGAGATAGAGTTGGTGTAAAACCATTTTACTTTATTAATACAAACACAAGCTTTGCTTTTTCCAGCGAACAAAAGGCATTTTTTAAATCAGGATTACTAAAATTTGACGTTAACGAACCTCAACAATTTGATTTTTTAATTAATGGAAAATTAGAAACCACTGAACAAAGCTTATTTAAAGGTATTTATGAATTAAAGCCTGCGCATTATTTATTATATCATTTAAAGTCTACTGATTTTGAAATAAAAAAATATTATGATATTTCGACTCAACCAAAAATTCAAAAAACAGAAAGTGAAATTATTACTGATATTGAATCAAAATTAAAACAGGCTATTGAATTACGACTAAGAAGCGATGTTGAAATTGGCTCATGCTTAAGTGGTGGATTAGATAGTTCAATCATTGCAGGAATCATTAAAAACCTACAACCCGAAAAAAATATAAAATTATTTACAGCAGTTTTCCCTAGCGAAACCTTTGATGAAAGTAGTTATGCCAAACAAGTTTCAAATTTTGTAAATGGAAGTTGGTTTACAGTAAGCCCAACGGAAACCGAGTTTTTTAGAGATATTGAAACCTTAAACTATTCGCAAGATTTACCAATTTGGAGCACAAGCACGTATTCACAATACCGTGTGATGAAATTAGCATCAGAACAAAACATTAAGGTGTTATTGGATGGACAAGGTGCTGATGAACTTTTTGGTGGCTATACTCATCATTATTTTTCTTTATGGAAAGAAATGTCATTGATTTCACAATTAAAGCACATTAATGCGTCTAAACAAACCATTCAAAATCCATTTTTAAATTTCGGAAAACAAGTCTTAAAAGAAACTTTTCACTTAGGAGTTGATTATTCTAATTATTTTAATCCGGATTTTAAAGTAAATGCTAAAACGGAAACCCCTGTTTTTAGTAACACCCTCAATCAACAATTAAAAAATGATTATAACGGTAATTTAAAATCCTTTTTAAAATGTGAAGATCGTTGTAGTATGGCATTTGGTATAGAAAGCCGAGTTCCATTTGCTGATGATGTTGAATTAGTTGATTATATATTTTCGATTGAAGGAACTAAAAAAATAAAAAATGGCGTTTCTAAATATTTATTGAGAGAAGCAGCAAAACAATATATTCCTGAAAAAATTTATAACCGTACCGACAAGATTGGTTTTGAAACACCAGTTTCTAAATGGTTTACTAATCATAAAAAAGAAATGTTAGAAGTTATATCACAACAATTAGATTTTGTGAATCATTCTTTCTTGTTATCAAATTTTGAAACACTAATCGGTCAAAAACCAAGCTTCTTATTACGCCTATATTCCTTAGCCGTTTGGAAGAAAGTTTTTAAAGTAGGATAAATTAAA
>JAYVIS010000037.1:0-2043 GCA_043769975.1 Bacteroidota bacterium | reverse complement strand
AATATTTATTTGTTTCTTTTAATAAAAAAAGTAAAAAGAAACCAAACGTAAATATTTGAAATAAAAATGTTAACATTTTTAAAATAAATAAAAAAATTGCTAATCAAAAAAGTAAATTTAGCGATCCACTTCACCGAAGACAATATCTTGTGTGCCAATAATAGTAACTACATCAGCAAGTAAATGACCTTTACACATGTCATTTAAAGCTTGTAAATGACCAAATCCTGGCGCTTTAATTTTACATCTATAAATAACATCACTTGCGTTTCCTAATAAATAAACACCAAACTCACCTTTAGGAGCTTCAGTAGCAAAATACGTTTCTCCTGCTGGCAGTTTTAAAAAACCAGTAGTAACTTTAAAATGGTCTATTAAATCTTCCATAGATGCTTTTATTGAATAAAGTTTTTTGTTTACTTTTACCGTCTGATTATCTACAAAAGACACCTGCTCAATAAGATCTAGTGCTTGTGATATAACACGTAGAGACTGAATCATTTCTTCAACACGCAATAGATATCGATCATAACAATCTCCATTTAAACCAACTGGAATATCAAAAACAAATTTATCATAACTATCATAGCTTTGATTTTTTCGTAAATCCCAAGCTAAGCCTGTTCCTCTTAGCATAACACCACTAAAGCCCCAATCTAAAGCTTGCTGAGCAGAAACAATGCCGACATCAATTAAACGTTCTTTCCAAATCCGATTAGTTGTTAACATATCTTCTATATTAGAAAGACATTCAGAAAATTTAGGAATAAAACTGCGAATATCATTTAATAAAGATACTGGAAAATCATTAGCTAAACCACCGGGTCTAATATAAGCAGCATGCATACGTGCGCCAGAAGCACGTTCATAAAATAACATTAATTTTTCCCGTTCTTCAAACGCCCATAAAAAAGGTGTCATAGCACCTACGTCCATAGCATGACAACCAACAGCGAGTAAATGATTTAAAATACGTGTAATTTCATAAAACAAAATACGGATATATTGTATTTTTAAATTAACAGAAATATTTAATAATTTTTCTACCGCGAGTGAAAAAGTATATTCTTGTGCCATCATCGAAACATAATCTAAACGGTCAAAATAAGGTAAAGCTTGCATAACTGTTTTATATTCTATTAATTTTTCAGACCCACGATGTAATAAGCCAATATGAGGATCCGAGCGTAAAACAACTTCACCATTTAATTCTAAAATTAAGCGCAAAACTCCATGCGCAGCTGGATGTTGAGGCCCAAAATTTATAGTAAAACTTTTTAATTTCTTTTTAAGTTCTGTTTTTTTTAATAAAAGCGAAGGAGTTTGAATTTTAGATTTAGCAAACATATTAGATTTGTAATAAAAATTAAGAATAATAACAGTTAAAAATAGAAATACATCTTAAAGGATTTGAACCTTTAACATAAAAGTTTAGAAGACAATCGCTATTCCAAATTAAGCTAAAGATGTAAAAAAAGTAAAATTAATCATTATTTACAAAATAAATACAATTTATTTTAAATCATTTTATTATAGAAGTAAAAAATTTAAAGCTATTTTATTAAGCCTTCAAATGAAAACGTTCGATATTTTTGCGATAATTCTAAAGGTTTTGAAATTATACGTTTTGTATCAGCATCATAAGTTAAATCAATAAAACCAGATAAAGGAAAATCTTTTCGTAAAGGAAAACCATCAAAGCCGTAATCAGTTAAAATACGGCGTAAGTCTGGATGTTTTTCAAAAAAAATTCCAAACATGTCCCAGACTTCACGTTCCCACCAATTAGCATTAACAAAAACTGAAAACACAGAAGAAATGCTACTCATATCGTTTAAATAAATTTTTAAGCGCAAACGATGATTAAATTTAATACTTAGAATTTCATAAAATACACCAAAACGAAAAGAAGATGAAAAAGAAGATGTTAAAAAATCAACACCAGTAATGCAAGTTAAAATTTTGTATTGAAAATTTAAATGCAATTTAAAAATAGTTAAACATAATAAAAGATTTTTTTTATGAATAATAAGAGAAGTTTCA
>JAYVIS010000036.1:0-10683 GCA_043769975.1 Bacteroidota bacterium | reverse complement strand
CATTTTTTTATTTATTTCTCAGTTAAAAATAAATTGGGAATCAAAAAACGTGAAATATATTTTGGCCTTAATTTTAATTGGTTTTGGAATAAAAACGTTTGTAAGAATGAATATTTATAAATCTGAAATATCTTTTACTGAAGCTGGGTTGAAAGATGCCCCTGACTATTATTTATTTCAAGTTCAAAAAGCTGATTTTGAATATGCCCATAAAAACTTTAATGAATCGATTACCTATTATAGTAATGGTATTCGTTTAAGACCTGATAAAGCGGAAATATATAATAACAGAGCAAATGCATATGTTGCTTTAAATATGAATAGTGAGGCAATAAATGACTTCAATAAATCATTAGAACTTGAAGGATTTAATGAAGTAATTGTTATAAATAGGTGTTTGTCTTATTTTGCTTTAGGTGATTTAGATAATGCAATGAATGATTTAATTACACTAAAAAAATGTTGTACTCGAATAATTCCACCGAACCTTGAAAAAGATCTCACCGATAAATGGACTAAAAAAGAGATTGATAAATTAAATGGTTTGATTGAAAAAGATCCAAAAAATGACCTCAATTATTTTAACAGGGCAAAGCGTTTTTTAAATATATACCGCTATGAAGATGCTCGAAAAGATGTTGAAATGGCTTGTTTGTTAAATCCTAATAATAGCGAATATAAAACTGTTTTAAGGCAAATGAATAATATTCAAAATTATAAATAATAAGGTTAAGTTTTATCTTTAACTTTGTGCATTATTAAAATGGAAACTAAAAAAGATATTCGTGCACTATCTCTGTCAGAAATAACAGATATACTAAAGCAAAAGGGTGAAGCTACGTTTCGTGCCAAGCAAATTTATGAATGGCTTTGGCAAAAAACGGCTCATACGTTTGATGATATGAGTAATCTTTCAAAACCATTGCGTGATTGGTTAAAGGAAACTTTTGTAATTAATGCCGTTACCATCTCCGACCAGCAAGTTAGTAATGATCGTACTATAAAATGTGCTATGAAATTGCATGACGGTAATGTTGTTGAAAGTGTTTTAATACCAACAAAAAGCAGAATGACGGCCTGCATTTCATCTCAAGTTGGTTGCAGTTTAACCTGTGCTTTTTGTGCAACGGGTAAATTAAAACGCTTGCGTAATTTAAATGCTGATGAAATTTATGATCAAGTTGCTTTAGTTAAAAATTTGGCTGAAACAAAATATAACCAACCACTTACAAATATAGTATATATGGGCATGGGTGAGCCTTTGCTTAATTATGCTGAAACTATTCGTTCGGTTGATAGAATTACTTCTCCTGATGGTTTAAATATGAGTCCGAGTCGAATTACGGTAAGTACGGCTGGTATTGCAAAAATGATTATGAAGTTAGGTGATGATAATGTGAAATTTAATTTGGCACTTTCGCTTCATGCTGCAAATGATGAAAAACGAAATCAAATTATGCCCATTAATGAAACCAATACGTTAGATCGTTTAGAGGAAGCTTTGAATTATTTTTACCATAAAACGGGTTCAAGAGTAACGTTTGAATATATTGTGTTTAAAGATTTTAACGACGACATTCAGGATGCAAAAGAATTGGCTGATTTCTGTAAAAAAACAACTGCTAAGGTTAATATTATTGAGTATAATCCAATTGATGATGGTGAATACAAACAAACAACACCTGAGCGCTTAGACGCATTTGTGCATCATTTGGAATCCAAAGGTATTATTGTAAATGTTCGTAAAAGTAGAGGCAAGGATATCGATGCGGCTTGCGGACAATTAGTTAATAAAAACAAATCTGCAAGTCAGGTGTTTAAGTAAATTTTTTTGGGCGTGTCCCTGCCAAAAGAGGCCGGCTGGGTCAGGCTTTTCATTACAATCTTTTATTTGTGAAAAACAAATAAAAGGATTTCCATTTCAATCCTTCACACTAACAAAACCTTATATTAATTTATATTAAAAGCTTATATTTACGCTACTTTTAAAACATGAGTTCACCAGTAGATCAAATAAAAGCACCAATTAACAAACACATGGATGAGTTTGAAATTAAATTCAAACAGTCTATGAAAAGTAGCGTGCCTTTATTAGATAAAATTACTGGGTATATTGTAAAAAGAAAAGGAAAGCAAATTCGTCCCATGTTTGTTTTTTTAAGTGCTCAATGCGTGGCTCCAATTAATGAAAGTACATATAGGGCAGCATCTTTAATTGAATTATTACACACCGCAACTTTGGTGCATGATGATGTTGTGGATGATAGTAATGAACGCCGTGGTTTTTTTAGCGTAAATGCCCTTTGGAAAAATAAAATAGCAGTTTTGATCGGTGATTTTTTATTATCAAGTGGTTTGTTACTTTCCTTAGATAACAATGATTTTCACTTACTTAAAATTGTGAGTAACGCCGTTCGAGAAATGAGTGAGGGAGAATTGCTTCAAATAGAAAAAGCTCGAAAACTTGATATCTCTGAGGAAATTTATTTTGAAATTATTACAAAAAAAACGGCAACATTAATTGCAGCTTGCTGTTCGGCTGGTGTTGCTTCGGTTAGTGAAGATAAAGCGTTGATAAAGACGTTTCTTGATTTTGGAACTTTTACAGGAATCGCTTTTCAAATAAAAGATGATTTGTTTGATTTTGGTGATGATACGTCTATTGGGAAGCCGACAGGCATTGATATTAAAGAGAAAAAAATGACATTGCCATTAATTTATGCGTTAAATAATTGTACTTGGCTTGAAAAAAGAAAAGTAATAAATATTGTGAAAAACCATAATAATGATCCAAAAAAGGTAAGTGAAGTAATTAATTTTGTAATCGAAAAGGGTGGGATTACGTATGCTGAATCTGTAATGAATACTTATAAAATTAAAGCATTAGATTGCCTTACAAACATTCCCGATAGTGAGTCTAAAAGAAGTTTAATACAATTAGTTAATTATTCAATCGAGCGAAAAAAATAAGATGATGAAAAAAGTAATAAAAATATCTGTAGTACTTTTAATATCTGGTTTGTTTTTTACAAATTGTAAAAATGAAACTGATAAAAAAGTGGAAGTAGCAGTTGCAAAAAATGATACAATCAGTAAGTTAAATTTGAATGCAACATCTTCCCCAATTGCTCCTCCAGACAAAGATTATACTGGCGATTATGTAGATAAATATCCAAATGGTGTTATAAGATTTACAGGATTTTTTAGATTTGGTAAACGTCATGGCCAATGGTTAGCATTTTACGAAAATGGTATTAAATGGAGCGAATGTTATTATGATAACGGTAAAAAAAACGGACAATCAACTGTTTATTTCCCAAATGGAAATATTCAATATACTGGTTGGTATAAACAAGATTTGCAAGATAGTTTATGGTTTTTTTATGATGTAGATAAAAAAGAAGTTGACAGAAGAGCTTATAGAAAAGGAGAAGAAACAGGGTTGGTAAATTAAAACTAGTAATGAAAAGAAAACCTATAAAACAAGTAGCTAAGCCGCATCGTATTTTATTACAAGCGATTGTGAATGCACTAAATGTAATATTTAACGAAGATAAATATGCTGACAAAGTAATTGAAAAAACATTAAAAGAAAATCCAAAGTTTGGAAGCAGGGATAGACGTTTTATTGCTGAAACAACTTATGGAATTGTTCGTAATTATAGGTTATTAAATCATTTAACTAACAATTCAAACGATTTTTGGGAAATACTTGGCGTATATTTTATTGTCAATTATTTGCCAATTCCTCACGAAAGAGAATTTAAAGATTTAAATGAAAAGAATATATTGGACGCAAAAAAAGCGATTACCGATGAGAGTATTTTACAATCTTATCCAGTATGGTTGTGGAGTGCTTGTGAAACTGAATTAGGAAAAGAGAAATGGGAAGTGCAGGCAAAAGCACTAAATGAACAAGCTCAAGTTGTTTTAAGAGTAAATACTTTAAAAACAAAAAAGGAAATATTAAAAAAACATTTAGCTGAAAAAGAAATAGATGTTGATTTAGTTGATGGTTATGATAGTGCTTTAGTTTTAAAAGTTAGACAAAATATTTTTAGTAATGAATTATTTAAATTAGGATTATTTGAACTTCAAGATGCGGGTTCGCAAGCTATTTCTGAATTTTTAGAAGTTCAACCTGGTATGAGAATAATTGATGCTTGTGCTGGTGGTGGTGGAAAAACCTTGCATCTTTCGGCATTAATGCAAAATAAAGGACAAATAATTTCAATGGATATTACCCAATGGAAATTAGATGAGCTTAAAAAGAGAGCGCGCAGAGCTACAGCAAGCAATGTTGAACCTCGTTTAATTGAAGGTAGTAAAACTATTAAACGATTAGAGAATACCGCAGATAGATTATTGTTAGATGTTCCCTGCAGTGGATTAGGAGTTATTAAGCGTAATCCTGATGCGAAATGGAAATTAAGTTTAGAATTTATTGAACGAACAAAAGCTGTTCAAAAACAAATTTTAAATGACTATAGTATCATGACTAAAAAAGGAGGGTATTTAGTTTATTCAACGTGTAGTATTTTACCGAGTGAAAATAGAGATCAAGTGGACCTTTTTTTAGAAAACAATAAAGACTTCGAATTCATTAAAGAGAAATCTATTTTGCCTAGCGAGGGCTTTGATGGATTTTATATGGCTTTAATAAAAAGAAATAAATAATTGAAAACTAAAAGTTCATATAAGGTAATTGATTCACATAGTGAAAATAATGCCTATTTTGAACATTGGAATAATGGAATCACTTATTTAAGACTTAGAGATAATGTTGAGTTGACGCTTGAAGATTCTGAAGCACAGTATAATTATCTTAAATCTAAATATGATGGTGTCAATAAATTTAGAATTTTAGTTGATACAGGTATTGATACCAATTTATCTAAAGAAGCTAGAGAATTTTCGACAATCCCTGAAAAAAATGAAATGACATTGGCTACCGCAGTTATTGTTAAATCAATTGCACACAGAATGCTAATCAATTTTATTATAAAATTTATTCATCAACAAACGATGAAAATGAAAATGTTCGATGATAAAGAGAAAGCTATCGAATGGCTATTAACATTTAAATAATTATATATATATAAATAAAAACATGAAAAAACTAGTAACTATCCTTTCCCTATTTGTTTCAATAATAGGCTTTTCACAAACAAAAATTGAAAATGTAGATGCCGCTGCATTTAAAAAATTAATTGATGAAAATAAAAGTGTATTAATTGATTTAAGAACTAATGATGAACTTAAAAATAAAGGCTACATAAAAGGGGCAAAGCAAATTGATTATTTTGCAAAAGATGCAGAAGTAATTATTAAAAAATTAGATAAGAAAAAGACGTATTTAATTTATTGCGCTGGCGGTGGAAGAAGCGGCGAGTGCGCTGATTTAATGAAAAATAATGGATTTGCTCATGTTGTCAATTTGGAAAAAGGGTTTGACGATTGGAAGAAAAAAGGTTTTGAAATAGAAATAAAAAAGTAAGACTTAACTAGTTTTTTCTATTTTCATAACGCATATACATCTAAATCCTAACCAAGCTGTTGGTTTATTATATTGTAGTTCTTTACCAACTCTACATCCTTCAATTTTACTTCTCCAACTTCCACCTTTGCTTATTCCTTCTTCTTCAACCATTTCAGAAACATTTCCCAGCATATTGAAGATTCCAAACAAGTTTTTGTAGTAGGATGAAACTGGAGCTGTAATATCAGCATTTGCAATATAATCGCATTTTTTAACTCCAGCAGAATCAATCATATGAATGCAATTTAAATTGTATTTTCCCTTATCATTTTTTCCATTATTGGATAAGAAAATACTAGAAGATTCTGCAAGCATTTCCCACTCAGCTTTACTTGGTAATCGGTATTCAAAGTTTTGGTTTTGAAAATCTTTTTTAATAGTTAAAAATGTTTTCACACGCTCGGTTCTCCATTTGCTATAGGCAATGGCTTGTTGGTAACTAATTCCTACTACTGGGTATTCTCTATAAGCAACATGACGGTAATAGTATTTCACATAAGGTTCATTATAGGCTAATTTTTCTCGCCAACATGCGGTATCAGGTAAACTTGCTATATGTTCTTTCGACAATGAACCATACTTTGCTTTAATAAATAATTCATATTCTTGCCAGGCAAAATTTGAAATTTCACATTTATCAGCAAATAAAGTGTCATTTATTTGAACCGTACCTGGTGGAATAAATTGTTTGTTTCTAATAGTAAATGAAACCACAAGTATTGAAATAAATAAAATAGTAAATGTAGTTTTTCTCATATTATTATATTCCTAAAGCCTTTTTAAAACCAACGACATTATCAATGTCAGAGCTTATTTCTTTTAAGCTTATTTTATTTTGTTTGTTAGCAGTATTATTTGCAAACGTTTCATTGTCGCATATATATGTTTTTCCATTTGCAATAATGCATAAACTATACTGTTCATTTGGATTGAAACGCAACGGTTCATTTGAATTCAAATTATAGACTAAGTTTTTGTCTTTACAGATGAGATATGTAAATGTTAAGTTTATTACAGGTGTATTTCCATTAACTAAATATGTAGGCTGTAACACTTCTCCTTTTGGCATTGAGTTTGGACAGTCAGAATTATAAATTCCAAAATTGGAAACCATAAAAATGCGTGTCACTTTCTGCTGGTTACCAATGGATTTGAACTGATTAGCCAATTGTTGTTCTTGCTCTTGTCTTATTTTGATTCGTTCCTTAATTAAATCATCAGTTAATTTTTTTTGTTCAGCTAAATATTCTGCTTGTTTTTTCTCGAACTCTTCTTTTAACCGTTTTTCATCAGCAATTCGTTTTGCCAATACATTTTTGTATTCATTAAACTTCGTGTCATATGCTTTAATTGCATTGTCGTAATCTTTGCCGGTTAATGCTGGGTAAACAATTAATTTTTCAATGCGTTCTCTTAGTTTTAAAGTCAATAAATAGTTTTTACCTTTTTGTGACCCTTCACTAATTGTTGCACTGCTCCATGTTATTTCAGATAATTTAGAATTGTAATTTTTGTTTTCTGAACCAACTTCAAAAACCATATTGTTAAAGGTTGCTAATTCTGGAAATTCTTTTGCATTGACATCTAGCTGAAACTGAGGTCTTCCTTCTATGGCTTTGGAAGGCTTTGTTGGCTCATTAGCCTTAGGTAATTGATTTATTTTTTTTGAATAAACTACTTTTTCAATTTCAATTTTAGGAGGAATGGCGTCAATTTGTTTTTGAATTGCTTTTGTTGTAATACTTTCAGTTACAACATTATCTTTTTCCTTTAATCCCTCTTGCCTGTTTTTTAAGGTGAGTCCCTGTAAAGAATTATCACGATGCAAATAGGTCCAGTTTTTTGCTATAGTATCTAAAGCATACATGTTAAATTTATCTGCTAATTGTGTTGATTGTAATTCAACTGTAATTTGTTTTTTCGGATGTATAAAAACTGGTTCATTATTTTGATAACCCTTAATGTCAATCATACCAGCACTTTCTAGATGAGATTGAATACCAGCACTATCATATTTCATTGGTATCCCGCTTGCAATAATATCTGCCTGGTTATGAAACTCTCTAAATTGAATTTCAACATCACCAATTATGTTTTCGCCTTTTTTATTTACAAAGGCATTTTTAGGAACAATAATTTTTGAATTTGATTGGGTTTTAAATGTTGCGCCCTGTTCACTTTTAAGGTTAAACTTTTGATAAGGAACATTCAGTTTAGAAATAGGTGGCGCAATAAAAGCCTTATTTGGCTTAGAGTTTTGTGTGTTTTTAGGTTGTTGGGTAGTAGTTATTTTATCATTTTCTGTTTGTTTAGTTTCTTTGTTTTTAAATACTGCAAAATAGGTTACTGTACATAATACAGTGGCTCCTGCTATAATTGCCGAATAGGTAATTTTTTTGTTTTTTAAAAAATTAGTATCACTTCGGGCTTTTTGTATGCTTTGTTTTTTGAATGATTTTATTAATTCTCCAAAATCTTTGTGTGAATTAATTTCTTCATCTGGAACGGGTTTTCGGTCTACATTAAATTTAGTTCCCATGTTTATTATTTTTAGTAAGCGTTTTTTTTACTCTGTCGAGTATGCGATATAATTTTACTTTCGCATTTGTTTCTGTTAAATTAAGTATTTCTGCAATTTCTTTAAATTGTCTTTTTTCAAAAAATCGTAGTTCTATAAGTTGTAAATCATCTTCGGGCAAATCTTTTATAACTGTCATTAAAATGCTTTTATATTCCTCCATGTATTCTTGTTCAACTTCTTCACAAATATTTCTTAAATCACTGATATCTGCATTTACAGTTCTTAAGTTTTTTTTAGTTCTAAAAAGTTGCATTACTTCACTATGTGCAATACGGTATAACCAGCTTCCAAATGGTACACCTTTATATTCATATTTTTCAATATTAGTTAATGCTTTTAAAAATACCTGTGATGTCAAATCAAAGGCTGTATCCTTGCAATCCATCCGTTGGTATACGTAACCAAATATTTGTTTGTAATATTTATCATACAAAGGTCCAAAATGTTCTGGATTAAGTTTCGCAGCCTCAATTAACTGTTGCTCAGTTTGCAACATATCGGCGGTATGGTGGTATCGCGGGGAAAATTCCATATAGTAAACTGCGTTTAAGAGCATTATGAAGTTATAATGCGAAACGTGTTAAATAGTTACAGCTATGTTGCAATTAAATGTTAGTAAGATGTTAAGTCATTGATTTTCAAACCTATTATTTTTAGCCTGACTGAGTGAAATATCTCATTTTAATGGCGAAATACTGTTTTGAATGAGTGAATGAAAATAAAAAGAGTGAGTTTTAATATTAAAACTCACTCTTTTTAAACTATTAATTATGTTTTTTCTATTAAACAGTTAAAATTTCTTTTTCTTTTTGTTCTAAATGTTTGTCACATTTTGAAGAATATTCATCGGTAATCTTTTGCATGTTTGCTTCACCTGATTTTGCTTCATCTTCTGGTAAACCAGCTTTTTGTAGCGCCTTAATTTTATCAATAGATTCTTTACGAATATTTCGTAAGCTTACTTTTGCATCTTCACCAGTTCCTTTTGAAGTTTTTACTAAATCTTTTCTGCGTTCTTCTGTTAATGGTGGAACAATTATACGAATCAAAACACCATCATTTTGTGGATTAAAGCCCAAATTAGCTGCTTGAATTGCTTTTTCAATTGGGATTAACATTGATTTATCCCAAGGCTGAACAATAATGGTTCTAGAATCTTGTGTATTTACACTTGCTGTGCTACTTAAAGGTGATTTACTTCCGTAACATTCAACCATTATATTATCAAGCATTTGTGGGTTTGCCTTTCCTGCTCTAATTTTTGCTAAATCTGCCTCTAAATGAGTAATTGTTTTCTCCATTTGAGATTTTGCACTTTCTAATACTGTTTTAATATCGCTCATTCTATTTTTTTTATTTATGTAAATGTAATTGTTTTCTAGATATTTTACACTGCAACTTCAGCTTTTATATGTGGATGCGGATCATAATTTTCTAATTCAAAATCTTCAATTGTGAAATCAAATATTGATTTTACATTTGGATTTATTTTTAAATTTGGTAAGGGTCTAAAGTCTCTTGTTAGCTGCAAATTAGCTTGTTCAATGTGATTCGAATAAATATGTGCATCGCCTAAGGTGTGAACAAAGTCACCTAATTGTAAATTACAAACTTGCGCAACCATCATTGTAAGAATTGCATATGAGGCAATATTAAAAGGAACTCCTAAAAAAATGTCTGCACTTCGTTGATACAATTGACAACTTAATTTTCCGTTTGCTACATAAAATTGAAAAAATGCATGGCAAGGAGGTAATTTCATATTATTAATATCTGCAACATTCCATGCACTCACAATTAATCGTCGAGAATCTGGATTGTTTTTTATCATATCAATAACTTGAGTTATTTGATCTATATGTTTTCCGTCTGGTGTTGGCCAACTGCGCCATTGATAACCATAAACAGGGCCTAGGTTTCCTTCTGCATCTGCCCATTCATCCCATATTCTTACCCCATTATCTTTTAAATATTTAATATTTGTGTCTCCTTTTAAAAACCATAATAATTCGTGAATAATTGATTTAGTATGTAGTTTTTTAGTTGTTAGTAAAGGAAATCCATCAGCTAAATTATATCGCATTTGATAACCAAATACACTTGTTGTTCCAGTGCCTGTTCGGTCTTCTTTTTTTACACCATTCGCTAAAACGTGTCGCATTAAATCGTGATATTGTTTCATGCTGTATATTTAAATTAGTTATTTAATTTTTAATAAATACTGATTCGTATTTTCCTGTAAAATTAAAAATCCTTTCTATATTAATAGAAAGGATTTATTAAAGGTTATTAAACATATTTTATAAAACATTAATATGCCCTACAAATTCTCTTTTTTTATTTTTAAAATCTTTCACTTTAATTTTATAGACATAAGTGTCTTGTTTGGCCATTTTTCCACCTTTTATTGAACCATCCCAACCTTTATTTACTTCATTTGTTTTAAACACCAACTCACCCCAACGATCGTAAATCATCATTTCAAAACTGTCACTTAAAAATCCCATTCCACTTACTTTGAAAACATCATTATTACCGTCAGGTCTAGTAGGCGAAAATGTAT
>JAYVIS010000035.1:0-2416 GCA_043769975.1 Bacteroidota bacterium | reverse complement strand
TTTTTTTCAGCTACATTAAATAAAAATAAAGGCTCACCATTATATTTAATAAAGGGCGTAACAAAAAGTATTATTAAATATAACCATGTAAAATAGGTTCTAAAATCGTAGTACTTTCCTTTTGGTTTTGTAGGGAATATCCAAGCCCGATCCCCTTCTTTATTAATAGTTGCGATACTATCTCTAAAGGATTCATTTTGGTTTTCGGGTTGTTTATTATCGGGAACGTTCATTATTTTTTACCAACATTTAAACTATCTGCTTTTATGTTAATGTTTAAGCTATCATTTTTTACAGCTGTTGGATCGCTAATTGGTGCAACTCCACCTTCGCTATATAAATCACCTTGTTGTGCTTTAGGATTTGGAGGATTTGTACCTTTTAATGTTCTAATGTATGAAGCAACTTGAGCAATTTGCATAGGAGATAAATCTTCTTTCCAAGCTTTCATTCCTTTTTCAACCCACCCATATTTTAAAGTTTTAAATAAATCTTGAATACTTCCACCGTGGATCCAGTAATCATCCGTTAAATTTGGCCCAACAGTACCTTCACCACCTTTACCATGGCAAGCCACACAATTTGTAATATATAAATCTTTACCAGTTGCAATATCAGAAGCTTCCGTTAATACTTTAACAGTGTTCTCATCCACATTATTTGCAGATGTCTTCATATATTCATCAACTTCTATTTTAGCTTGCGCCATAGCGATATCATACTCTTTACCTTGTAAATCACCAGTTTTAAGAACATGGAAGTGAACCATATAAATAACACTAGTAACGATAGTTAAATAGAAACCATATTTCCACCAAGGTGGTAAATTATTATCTAATTCTTTGATACCATCATAATCATGATCTAACAAAATACTATCTTCCTCTTCAATTGGAACAACATCTGTTAAACTCATTAAAATTTTAGATTCAACTTTTTTAGGCTTACCTTCTTTAATTACAGTTAAATGAGTTTTAACTAAAAAATTAAATTGATAAATCATCATTCCTAATATTAATAATTCTATAAAAACTAATACTAATAAGAAGTAAAAAGTAAACTGATCAATTCCACCAATTCTGCCATCATCAACAACTTTAGCAACGGTAGCATCTTGCGCCATCATTGAAAAGCTTAATAATAACAAAACAACAGAAACGATATTTTTTATTGATGAAGAATTACCGTCTTCTTTTTTAGAGCCATATTTATTTTGCAAGTAATCACTATCAGCAATATTTTTAAAAACACCACTAAATGCTACAATCACAATAGCAAGGACTATAATTAAAACCAACATGGTTAAAAATAACACATTAAAAAAATATGATGTTGTTTCTTTTACGGCTTCATCTTGACAGAAACCAACGGCAGGGATTAATAGAGCCACTGCAAGCGATTTTATTTTATTGAAATTTGTCATAGTGCTTTATTATTTATTATCGTTAATAGGAAGATTTCTTAATTTTTCGAAATGGTTTTTATCTCCTTTTATTACATATAAAGTAACTAAAGCAAAAAAAACAACGAAAATGATTAAGGATACTAGAGGATACATTCCAATTCCAGTAATGCTTTCCAAATAATTTATAAATTTCATAATATTAATATTTTTTAGTTGATACTTATTTTTTTGCTTTTAATCCTTCTGCTTTAATATCAGTACCCATACGTTGTAAGTAACCAATTAATGCAACAATTTCTCTGTCTGGAAGCGTTTCAATACCGTCTTTTTTCAAGTTTGCAGTAATTTCTTTAGCTTGTTTTTCCATATCTTGAATAGCTATATTTTCATAACCTGCAGGATAAGGAACTCCTAAACGAATCATTGCTTTTATTTTTGACATGGTTGAATTTGCATCTAACTGGTCTTTTAATAACCAAGGATAAGAAGGCATAATAGAACCTGGTGCCATTGAACTTGGCTCTAACATATGGTTATAATGCCAGCTATCAGGATATTTACCACCAATTCTAGCTAAATCCGGACCAGTACGTTTACTACCCCATTGAAATGGATGATCGTATACAAATTCACCAGCTTTTGAATATTCACCATAACGAGCTGTTTCACTTCTAAAAGGACGAATCATTTGAGAGTGACACGTATAACAACCTTCTCTAATATAAATATCACGACCTTGTAATTCAAGTGGTGTATAAGGCTTAACACTTGATATCGTAGGAATATTAGATTTGATTAAAAAAACTGGAAGAAATTCGATTAAACCACCAATAGCGACAACAATTAAACTAACAATCATTAATTGAATTGGCTTACGTTCAATCCAACGGTGCCAATGGTCAGTAGAATGTTTTTGATAATCTCCTTTTAGAGCTGGAGCTTCATCTTCTTCAATTTCCAAGAACGTTCCAACTTTTATTGTTTTAATTAAATTGTATGTCATCATAATAG
>JAYVIS010000034.1:0-3956 GCA_043769975.1 Bacteroidota bacterium | reverse complement strand
TTATTTTTTTATTTTTTATTTTTTCGTCTTTAATCAATGAAAGTGTTTGAGCAATTTTGTTTTGTTTAATTGCTACAAATGCACTAAAATCTAAAACCTCAATTTTACCTAGATCTTCTTTTTGTAAGTTTCCTTTTTGCAAAAACATTCCTACAATATCCATTTTGTTTATTTTATCTTTTTTTCCAGCACTTAAGTACAACGTTTGCCATTGGCTAGGTTTAGGTAAAACAAATTTCTTTGGCAAGGTTTCCTCAATTGGATTGTCAGTTACAAATTTTGGTAAAAAATCTTCTTTATCTAACAAATAATAAACCGTTCCATTTGCATGCATTCTTGCCGTTCTTCCATTACGATGAATCATGACATCTTCAGTATATGGTAATTGATAATGAATAACAGTTCCTATTTCTGGAATATCTAAACCGCGGGAGGCTAAATCAGTAGTAATTAAAATACGGGTACTTTCATTTCTTAATTTTATAAGTGTTCGTTCCCTATCTAGTTGTTCTAAACCACCGTGGTAAAAACCATGCTCAACTTTATGGATATGCAATTGTTCTGAAATACGATTTACGGCATCTCTGTGATTACAAAAAACAATAATTGATTGTTCGGTAATGTTTCCTAATAGAAGCATGAGAGCTTCTAATTTATCATCTTCTTGTACTCTAACAAACTTGGTAATTAAATTATGTTTTTCAGAATCTGTTTGTTTAGGTAAAAAGTTTAAAATTACTTCATTCTTAATTCCTACAAAGTTTGGAATTTCTTTTAATTCGGTCGCAGATGTTAAAATGCGTTTATTAAGATGGCTGCAATTTTTTATGATAAATTCCATTTCATCTTTAAATCCAAACTCTAACGATTTATCAAATTCATCTAATATTAGGGTTTGTGTTTGCGTTAAATCTAAATTATTTTTTCTTATATGATGAGCTAACCTCCCAGGTGTTCCAACTAGTATCGCAGGTGGTTGAGATAAATTATGTTCCTCAACTCTTACTTGATGCCCGCCATAACAACTGTTAACTTTAAATGGAGTACCCATTTGTTTAAATACACTTTCAATTTGGATGGCTAATTCTCGAGATGGGACGATAATTAAAACTTGTACTCCTAATAAATTTTCATTTAATGAAGGGATTAATGGCAGCAAAAATGCTAAGGTTTTTCCTGTCCCGGTAGGTGAAATTAAAATAACGTTATTGTTTTTTTCAATACTCTCCAATGATTTTTCTTGCATTGGATTTAAAGCAGTGATTGATAAATTTGATAAAATCTGCGGTACTGAAATCATTTTTTGAGTTTTGTTATTAATTAGTTTTATTTTAAAACTCAAGTGGTAAACTTAAATTCTCACTCCCTCTTTTTACTACAACGGTAGTTTTGTCTCCTTTTTTGAAAGAAGATAAGGCATTCATATAATCTTTCACATTATTTATTTTTTGCCCACCAAGTTCAATAACAATATCGCCAGTTTTAATCCCAGCTTTAAATGCTGGTTTATTATCGGTTACGCCATCAATTCTCATTCCAACTCCTTCAAACGTATAATCCGGCATAACTCCTAAAGTGATTTTATATTTTGATTTTGTTGATACAGGAGATGCTGTTTTGGAAAATGTTAATTTTGGCATGCTGTTAGTTTCATTTATCAATTCAATAATATACTCTAAAACTTTTTTCTCGCCATTAATATTTATTTTATCAACATCGTCACTTGGTTTATGGTAATCACTATGTTGCCCTGTAAAGAAGTGTAAAACAGGAATATCTTTTAAATAAAAACTAGTTTGATCACTTGGCCCTATTCCAGAACTGTCCTTTTTCATTGAGAAATAAGTATTTATTTTATCTAATAAAGGAACCCAAGTTGGTGACGTACCAACACCATATACTAATAATTTTTTTGTGCTATCATTTAATCTTCCTATCATATCCATATTTATCATATAGTTTATTTTAGTTAAATCAATTGTTGGATTATCACACCATTTTTTAGATCCTAGTAATCCAAGTTCTTCACCACTGAAGCATATAAATAAAAAATTATAATTTTCTTTGATATTATTTTTAGAAAAATAATTAGCTAACTCCATAACACCAGATGTTCCACTAGCATTATCATCAGCACCATTATGAATTTTATCTTCTGGGTTAGCATCAAGACTGTTATGATCATGCCCTAAACCAAGATGATCATAATGTGCACCAATTACAATAGTATTTTCTGCAGAATTATCTAAAAATCCAATCACATTAATTCCTTTTCTTTCAGGAATATTTAATAAAGAAGAGTCATGAGGATTTGTGTTTTTTTTGAATACAAAATTATATAAGTATTCTTCATTTCCTTTAGGAGTTAAACCATTTTTCTTAAAACTTGAGGCTATATAATTCGCAGCAAGTTTTTCTTCATTTGATGAAGTACCTCTGCCTTTTAATTTGTCAGAAGCTAAATAGGTAATATCTTTTTTAATTTGTTTTTCGCTGATTTGTGCAATTACAAAATTTGCAGAACATGCTATTAAAGCAAGAATAATGTGTTTTTTCATAATATTAAAAATTTAAAATTTTTTCTCGCTCTGTAAAATTCATTTTTACTTCTTGAGAATTTGTTTGTGTAATTTTGATTATATATTCTTGAACTGCCACAAAAATACGATATTCAGGAACACAAGGCGTATTTAATTCAGTTATGGCCCACTTTTTTATGTTTAGTTGATTATAATCAGCATTTTTTGTAGTGAAATTCTTAATATAATATGGTAATTTGTTATAGGCATTATCTGATAAAATTAACACACAATCATGTGTGTTACCCGAATATAATGAGCTAGATAAGTAAGAATCATACTTATTGTTAAAACTGAAAATTGGAAAAATCAGCATGAGGGTAATAACGATGTAAAAATAAACACCTTTAAATAAAATGGAAATGTCGAAAAATCGTTCTTGTTCAATATTGGCAAATAACAATAAATTTAAAATGATCATTACAATATTCCAAGGCCAAACCACTGGATTGTAATTATTTCCGAATGGTCCAAGAAAAACTAATATTAATAAATGCATTATGATTACTAAAGGAACTGCTAAATAACGTAATGGTTTTATTAGCAATCCAATTCCAATAAAACATTCAAGATAGGGGATCGAATGGCCAAGTTTTAAAAATAAATTAATTTGTCGTATCGAAAAACGAGTTTCTAATGGGCTAATTACCCATTTTAATGTGTCTTCTATGAAAAATGAATTGAATTTCTGTAAACCACTAAAAATATAAATTAATGCTACTAAAACTTGAATGGTTATAAAAATACTCGTGTAATTATTAGATTCATCAACACGTTGTTTATAAAATAATAGCACAAATAAAATTAAGATATAGTTGTAAAACCATGGTTGTAGTCTATTTTGATCATCGATACATAAAAACACAGAAAATAAAATTAAAAATAGGGTAGGTATTTTTGATTGCGACAAAAATGAAACGATAATAAGCACTATTAAAACAAGTAAATATATGTAATCGTAGGGCGCTTGTAAACTTTGAAAATTTGAAAATAAATGGGCCTTTGGAAAAAAACGATCTCCTCCCCATAAATTAAAACTTAGCAATACTGAACAAAATAAGCCAAGTAATACTGTCAATTTTATAAATTGTAAACGATGAGTTAATCGCATAGTTTATGTTGTAAATCCAATTAAATAGGATTATTTAAAAATAAAAAAAGAGATATGACTATCTCTTCTTAAATTTTATATTTATAAACACATACTACTTAGTATCCTTTGGTTTTATTGGAGTAATTACCTCAGGTGTTTCATTTACCATTTTTTTAGTGATTTCTTCCAATAACTTCATTCCCAGTAATCCACTAATAGGACCATTAGCTCCATCAAAGCCACTTCCTGAAATAAGTACTTCTGGAATGATTTTTATTTTTTCT
>JAYVIS010000033.1:0-6355 GCA_043769975.1 Bacteroidota bacterium | reverse complement strand
ACGTAAGGAAAACAAATTGATTTGGCTTGACCATCTAACGTGTCGAACGCGTTTACTTTGTTTGTAAAATTTTGGGAATTGTAAAATAGAAGAAATTTTCTCGTGTTATCATCTTGAGATATTACATTACCAATCAATAATAACACAAATTGTATAAAAAATAGTTTCTTCATAGTTTTAGAATCCCCTTCTACATAGCTAAATTAAATCTAATAATTCAAATAAATTTGTAAAATTTTCTTTACTATTGGATTGTTTAAAAGTTTAAAATGTCATTTTTTAACAAAAAAAGTTAATTACGTGAGGTTACTAACAATTTATGTATTGGTTTTCAGTACATTGTAAAGGCTTGTTAATACCTTGTTAAGAATTGTGTAATTGCGCTTTATTTCGTAAATTCATTATGTAGAAAGTATTAAGCATTTTTACCCTCCCTAGATATATTTATGCCAAACTTTGATAACCAAAATAAAATCCGAAAAAAATTAATAACACCAGTTTCTACTCACGAAATTGGAAAGCTTCAGCCGCAAGCTGTAGAGCTTGAAGAAGCTGTGCTTGGTGCAATGCTTTTAGAAAAAGATGCTCTAAGTTCTGTAATTGATGTTATCTCTGCAGAAAGTTTTTATAAAGAACAAAATGGAATTATTTTTAAAGCCATTTATAATTTATTTAACCGTTCGGAACCAGTTGATATTATGACTGTTTCGCAAGAATTAAAGCGAAGCGGTGAATTAGAATTAGTTGGTGGTTCATTTTATGTTTCATCATTAACTAATCGTATTGCATCATCTGCAAATATTGAATACCACGCCCGTATTGTTGCTCAAAAATATTTACAACGCGAATTGATTCGTATCAGCACTGAAACTATCAAATCTGCTTATGAGGATGGAACTGATGTATTTGAATTATTAGATGCAACAACTCAGCATATTTTTCAAATATTAGATTCTAATGTTAGAAAACAACATGTTGGAATGACTGCATTAATTGCAAAGGCAATTGAAGATATTGAAGCAGCGGCTCAAAAAACGGATGGTTTGTTGGGCGTTCCTTCTGGCTTTACAGCATTAGATCGAATTACTGGCGGTTGGCAAAAATCTGATTTACTTATCTTAGCTGCTCGTCCTGGTATGGGAAAAACAGCATTCGTTGTTTCTATGGCTAAAAATGCAGCAGTTGATTATAATCGTCCTGTTGCTATTTTTTCATTAGAGATGTCTTCCGTTCAATTAGTAAAACGTTTAATTTCTTCTGAAACGGAAATTACTCAAGATAAAATTTTAAAAGGAAATTTAGATAATCACGAGTTTGTTCAATTAAATGAACGTATTAAAAAATTATCAGTTGCTCCATTATATATTGATGACACACCAGCTTTATCTATTTTCGAATTAAGAGCTAAAGCGCGTCGTTTAAAGGAACAACAAAAAATTGAAATGATTATCATTGACTACTTACAGTTAATGAGTGGCGGACCTGATTCTAAAGGAAATCGTGAACAAGAAATTTCTGCTATTTCGCGTGGATTAAAATCATTAGCTAAAGAATTAGAAATTCCAATTATTGCATTATCTCAATTAAGTCGTCAGGTTGAAAACAGACCAGGTGGAAGTAAACGTCCTCAATTAAGTGATTTACGTGAATCTGGTGCAATTGAGCAAGATGCCGATATGGTAATGTTTATTTACAGACCAGAATATTATCAAATAGATGTTGATGAAAACGGTCAATCTACCAAAGATAGAGCGCAAATTATTATTGCGAAAAACAGACATGGTGCTATTGAAGATGTAACACTTCGGTTTGTTGGTATGTATGCTAAATTTACGGATGTTGATTATCAAGAAGGACAAAGTTATACGCCTTCAAGTAACGAAGGAATTACTAATAATACCGACTTTTTATCTCAACCAAATACGAATACTAAAACACTTCAAAGTAAGAGTAATTGGGATATAGATGATGATGGACCAAGTAAGGACATCATTAGAAGAAATGATATTGACGAAGCATTTTAATGGCTAAATTTTTTTTATTTTTTGGACTATTTTGTTTTTCATTTGTTGTTTCTGGACAAACGTTTTCTTTTGATTCTATTTTAAATAAGAAACCAATTCTTAAAATGGTAAATGCAAATGCCGAAACATTTCGTTTACAGATTTTATATACACAAATTACAAGAGATAGTAATGGTAAGCCATCATTTAAGAATTTTTCGTACCGACTTGATTCTTCTAATTATTTTTATTGTGCGAGTTTAGTGAAATTACCTTGCTCAATAATTGCTCTTGAAAAAATAAATAGTCTTCAAATAAATAAGGAAATGAAAATGTTTACTGATAGTGCAAATGCTTGTCAACATTCGGTAAAAATAGATACAACTTCTTTAAATGGCTTTCCAAGTGTTGCGCAATATATCAAACGAATGTTTATTGTGAGTGATAATTTTGCTTATGGCAGAGTTTATGAATTTTTAGGCGCCGACTATTTGCATAATCGGTTATCTAGTTTAGGATATAAAAACATACGAATTGTTAATCGGTACGATGGAGGTTGCAAAGGAACAGAACATACTACTACTAATCCTATTTCTTTTTATGATAGAAATTTTAAGTTGTTGTATTCTTTGGAACAACAAGCTTCTACTAAAAAATATGTTCATCCGCTTGGAACTGTGAAAATTGGAAAGGCCTATATGAATGCTCAAAATAAAAAGATAAATGAACCAAAAGATTTTAGCCAAATGAATTACATGTCTTTGCAAAATTGTCATTCAATACTTCAACGCCTTGTATTTAATGAGTTTTATCCTGAAAACAATCGTTACCAACTATCTAATGCGGATCAACAGTTTTTATTAAATTATTTAACAATTTATCCGCGCGAAAGCTCGCATCCAACTTATCCAACTAAGCAATACTATGATAGTTATAAAAAATATTTTATTTATGGCGATAGTAAAAAACCAATTACTGATCCGGATTTAAAAATTACCAATATTGTAGGTCAATCCTATGGCTTTATGGTTGATTGCGCTTACATTCATAATAAAAAAGAGAATATTGAATTTTTATTAAGTGCCGTCATTTACACCAATCAAAATGAAATTATTAATGATGGTAAATATGAATACAATTCAATTGCACTTCCATTTTTAGCTGAATTAGGAAGACAGATTTATGATTTTGAGTTGAAGAGAAAGAAATAAAAATGAAAAGTATTGATAGATTAAAAAAATTAAAGGACTTATTATTCATTGAACGGGAAGAGGATTTCTATCAATATAAAGAACAGTTTTTAAGGGCAAGTATTGAGCAACGAAAAAAAAATGGTGCTACTTGGTTCCCGATTCAAATATTAAGTAACGAGTTAGGTTATGCAGATTACGTGCATTTAGAGATTGAGCGCACTAATAATTTAGATATGCCTCATCAGTTTAGTGCTGGCAAAAATGTAAGTTTATTTTCCAATAAAAATCCCGATGAAGTTCAGGAAATTTCGGGCACTATAAAACAGTGCAGTAAAAACAAAATGAAAATCATTATCCATACCGATGATTTACCAGATTGGTGTTACGATGGACGCTTAGGTGTAAATATTCAGTTTGATGATAATAGTTATATCGAAATGCAAAAAGCATTAGATGAAGTTATTGGAGCTAGAAACAATAGGGTCGCGGAGCTACGTGAAATGATTGAAGGGACTGAAATTCCAACTTTTAATAAGATTGATGAAAGTGTTTTAATTCCACAATTAAACAATTCGCAAAATAAAGCAGTAAGACATATATTGAGTGCGAATGACATTGCGGTTGTTCACGGCCCACCAGGTACTGGAAAAACAACAACCATTGTGCAAGCCATACGTTTAGTTTTACAAACGGAAAGGCAAGTTTTAGTTTGTGCACCTACAAATACCGCCGTTGATTTAATTACTGAAAAATTAATAGAGCAGGGAGTAAATGTGTTGCGTGTTGGTCACCCAGCAAGAGTTTCGGAAGGATTATTGAAAGCTACCATTGATGGGCAAATACAAAGCCATGCAAATTATAAAGACATAAAAAGCTTACGAAAAACTGCTGAAGAATATTTTAAAATGGCAGGAAAATATAAGCGGGCTTTTGGAAGAGAAGATGCAAAACAACGCGCTTTGTTTTATACAGAAGCAAGAAATTGCATCAAAGAATCTCGTTTGTTAGAAGATTATATTGTGAATTCATTATTTGAAAATGCTCAAGTAATTAGTTGCACGCCTGTTGCATCAAGCAATAAAGCTTTAGCTAATAAGCATTTTAGTACCTTGTTTTTTGATGAAGCCTCACAAGCCTTAGAAGCAATTTCATGGATCCCATTATTAAAATGTAAACGGGTTATTTTTAGTGGAGATCATTTTCAATTACCGCCTGTTGTTAAAAGTATCAGAGCAAAGCAAGAAGGATTAGCAGAAACGATTTTGGACCGATGCATTAAACATCCAACTATTTCTACATTGCTTACAAGGCAATATCGCATGCATCAACACATTATGCAATTCAGTAATCATTATTTTTATAATAATGAATTAGAAGCAGATGCTACCGTTAAAGAAACGTTGTTATCCTTAAATGAAGATATTGATATATTAAATATTCCTGTTGAGTTAATTGATACAGCTGGTTGTAGTTTTGATGAATTACAAAACCCCGAAACATTGAGTTTATCAAACATTGGCGAAGCTAATTTAGTTTTTAAACATTTAGAATTGTTATTGCAGCAATATCAATTTAGTGGTGAAGAACAAAAACTATCCATTGGAATTATTTCGCCTTACAAAGAACAAATAGAATTATTAAAAGAGAAATTAGTTGAGTTTGATTATTCAGCTTATCCGGTTTCTGAATTGGCAGTAAAAACGATTGACGGCTTTCAAGGGGAAGAACGGGATGTGATTTATATTTCCTTGGTAAGAAGTAATGAAAATTCTGAAATAGGTTTTTTATCCGACATCAGACGTATGAATGTGGCTTTAACACGTGCTAAGAAAAAATTAGTAGTTATTATGGATACATCAACAATCGGTAATCATCCGTTTTACAAATCGTTTATAGAGTATTGCGAGAAAAATGGTTTTTATAAATCAGCTTGGGAATATAATTACGAAGTGTAAAATTTACTTCTTAATATCCAAAATGCTTTAAATTCATATCGTTGTTGCGCCAGTCTTTAGTAACTTTTACAAACAACTCTAAAAATATTTTCTTTCCAAAAAAAGTTTCCGCTTCAATACGAGCAAGAGTTCCCACTTTTTTTAAGTTAGCACCTTGATGCCCAATAATAATTGCTTTTTGGCTTTCACGTTCAGCAATAATATCAGCCTGTATTTTAATGATATTTTCTTCTTCTTTAAAAGAATTAACAATAACCTCTACACTATAAGGTATTTCAGCTTTGTAGCGCATCAACATTTTTTCGCGAATAATTTCCGACATAAAAAAACGTTCAGGCTTATCAGTTAAAGTGTCTTTATCATAAAACGCTTCGCCTGCTGGCAAAAGTTGTGTGATACGATACATCACATTTTCTAAATTAAATTTCTTTAAAGCAGAAATAGGAATAACTTCTGCCTTTGGAAATCTGCCTTGCCACTCAGCTAATTTTTCAAATAATTTTGCCTCAGTAGCCATGTCAATTTTATTTAATAAAATTAAAACAGGCGTGGTCGAATTTTGTAACTTTTTTAAGTATTCTTCTTCTAAAACAATATCATCGTAGATATCTACAATTAATAAAAACACATCAGCATCACTAAATGCTGAAATCACAAACTCCATCATTTTTTCTTGAAGTTTATAATTTGGTTTTAAAATCCCTGGTGTATCAGAAAATACGATTTGGTAATCATCTCCACTCACAATACCCATAATCCGATGGCGGGTAGTTTGTGCTTTTGATGTGATAATACTTAAACGTTCGCCTACTAGCGCGTTTAATAGTGTTGATTTACCAACATTTGGACAACCAACTATGCTTACAAAGCCCGATTTATGTATTGAATCTGAAATAATGAGTGTTTTTATTTGTTTACAAAGAAAAGAATTATATCTTTGCACCGCAATAAAAAAGCATTTTTCTTTTTATTGGCTGATTTGTGAAGTTGATACCTAAAAAAGCAATTATTTATTATAAATATTGCGGGATAGAGCAGGGGTAGCTCGTTGGGCTCATAACCCAAAGGTCGGGTGTTCGAATCACTCTCCCGCTACCAACGAAAAAGCCTTTACTGATTAAGTAAAGGCTTTTTCATTTTAATAGAAACAGTTGAATTTGTCACAAAATCCACATAAATCAGGCTTTGTAAGCATTATTGGTTG
>JAYVIS010000032.1:0-5001 GCA_043769975.1 Bacteroidota bacterium | reverse complement strand
CATTTTGTTATGAATTTAGTTTGTATTTAGTTTGGCAAATTTAAGCTAAAAAATCGTGATTTTTTGGTTCGGTTTTCCACAATTTTAAGGTGAAAAGTTCTTTTTTGTTGAAAAAAAACTATTTTCTATTGAATTTCTTTTAATTTTTCTTTCAAAAAAACAAGTGCTTGCTCCTTATCATTTAAAATTATGCCATCTAAAATAGCATCTTTGAGGGCATTTTTCAAATCTCCCACTTTTTTGCTGGGTGGCAAATTAAACAAACTCATAATTTCTTCCCCACTAATTGGTGGTTGCCAATTACGAAGATGATCTTTTTCCTCAATTTCCTTCAGTTTAATTTTTACAACTTCAAAATTTTGCAAATACCGTTTTACTTTATTTGGATTTTTGGTTGTAATATCTGCCTGACAAAGCTTCATTAAATCATCCACATCATCTCCTGCTTCAAACAAAACTCGTCTTACAGCACTATCGCTAATTTCAGTTTTTGCTAATACAATAGGTCGCAAATGAAGTAATACAAGCTTTTGTACATATTTCATTTTTTCATTAAGGGGCAATCTTAAACTTTCAAATATTTTAGGAACCATTCTGGCTCCTTTATCTTCATGCCCGTGAAACGTCCAGCCATGTTCAGGCTCAAAACGTTTTGTGGCTGGTTTAGCGATATCATGCAAAATGGCAGCCCAACGTAACCAAAGATTATCCGTCATTTTTGAAAGATTATCAAGCACTTCAAGCGTATGATAAAAATTATCTTTATGAGATTTTCCATTTATGGTCTCTACTCCATAGAGTTTTACCATTTCAGGAAAAATCAAATGCAATAAACCACTATCAAATAATAATTTAAAACCTACAGAAGGAATTGGCGACAAAATTATTTTATTTAATTCATCTGCAATACGTTCTTTTGAAACAATCCCTATTCGCGTTTTATTATTTGATATAGCTTCCAGCGATTTTTCTTCAATAGTAAATCCTAATTGAGATGCAAATCTAATTGCTCTCAACATTCTTAACGGATCGTCACTATAAGTAATATCTGGTTGAAGTGGTGTTTTGATGATTTTATTTTCAATATCTAAAATTCCATTAAATGGATCTAACAATTTGCCAAAATTATCGGCTGTTAATCCAATGGCTAGAGCATTAATCGTAAAATCTCGTCTATCTTGATCATCTTTTAAACTACCATTTTCTACAGTTGGTTTACGAGAATGGCGGTCATAAGATTCTTTACGAGCACCAACAAATTCAATTTCTAAATCATGAAATTTAACTTGCGCCGTTCCAAAGTTTTTAAAAACTGATAAATAAGAATCTGGTAATTGCTGATGAACTAATTCGGCTAATTCAATTCCTTTACCTAAAGTGACTACATCAATATCTTTACTTTCTCTCTCCAAAAATAAATCACGAACAAATCCACCAATTACAAATGCCTCAACGCCTAATTGATTAGCACAATTTGAAATGATTTTAAATACAGGATTAGTTAAATGTTTTTCCACTGCCTAAAAGTAAAGGTATTTTTTCGGATTATAGATTTTGTTTTATAAAAAAAGCTCCTCAATATTTTGAGAAGCTTTTATTTCATTTATTATTAATCTAATTTAATCAAATGGGTGTTTTTTTATGACTTCAATATCCTTTTTATTGCACTATGTTATATCGTATTAAGTTCCATATATGATTACTATCTAACTGTTCGCGCCTAACAATTCCAATGTTTTTACTTATATAATAATAGGTGTTTTGCTTATCATCAAGTATGCTTTTGCCATTGTACCATTTTTGAGTTGCGCCAAATGTATGCGTCTTTACAGTGAAGTTTGAATATAATTGCTGAAACTCAATATAGTCGAGATATGAATAAAATTTTTTGCCTACCTCTACATCCGATGTGAAGATCGCTGTTCCATAATTAGATCCGCTACCGGATGTAATAAATTTCTCTCTATTTACTACAGTATAACTATATTTTTCAAGAGCTAACACACCGTTAACATTCCAGTTTTGATCAACCCAGTTTTCGTACTTATAATGATCGTAGCTACTGGTTGCTATACTTCGAAAATATCCAAATGTACCTTTGTAATGATTAGCTGTTTGATCAACATTTTCGTAAACCCCTTCCTTAGCATAAGTTACATATACACTATCAATTATACTTGTTACGCTATCTTGATATACCCAATAGGTACCAACTTTAAAATACGCATAATCGTATAATTGCTGAGGTATTCTGAAAGTATAGGTTATTATTGGTTCAGTTTTTTTCTTACAACGTTGGCAAATAAAAATACTAATTATTAATATAAATACAAACTTTCTCAATTTAAACAAATTATATGTTCATCTAAATGTAATGATTTTTTTATCGTAAAAAAAGCTCCTCAATATTTTGAGAAGCTTTTATTTCATTTTTTATTAATCTAAATTAATCAAATGGGTGTTTTTTTATGACTTCAATATCTTTTTTAATTAATTTTTGAATGTCTTTAAAATATGGTAATTCCTCGTGTGAGCAAAAAGAAATAGCTTCTCCTTTTTCTCCTGCTCTTCCCGTTCTTCCAATACGATGAACATAAGTTTCAGCTTGTTCAGGAATTTCAAAATTAATAACATGCGTTAATTTGTCTACATCAATACCACGAGATGCAATATCAGTAGCTACTAAAACTTGTAACGTTCTGTCTTTAAATCCCTTTAAAGCACGCTCTCTATTGTTTTGAGACTTGTTACCATGTATTGCTTCCGTTTTAATGTTAAAGGCATTTAATGATTTAGCCACTTTATCGGCACCATGTTTTGTTCTGGTAAAAATCAACACATGGTTAATTTTTTCAGTTTTTAAAATATGCTTCAGTAAATCTGTTTTTTTAGTTTTTTGAACAAAATAAACAGTTTGTTTAATCAATGTTGCAGTAGATGAAACTGGGTTAACAGCCACACTTACTGGGTTCTTTAAAATAGTGTTTGCTAACTTCATAATGTTTGGTGCAGCAGTAGCTGAAAAAAACATGGTTTGACGCTTAACAGGTAATTTTGCTATAACTTTTTTGATATCGTTGATGAAGCCCATATCTAGCATTCTATCAGCTTCATCTAACACAAAGTATTCAATAGCACCAAGCTTAACATAGCCTTGATTCATTAAATCTAATAATCTTCCTGGTGTTGCGATTAAAATATCTACGCCTTTTTTAATAGCTTCTACCTGGTGAAATTGAGAAACTCCACCAAAAATAGTATGATGAACAAATCCTAAATTTGATCCATATTCTTTAAAGTTTTCGCTAATCTGAGCAGCTAACTCACGTGTTGGAGCAAGTATTAACGCTTTAATTTCTCTACGTTTATTAGGCGTTTTGTTAGCATTCATTAATTGTAAAATCGGTAATGCAAATGCTGCTGTTTTACCTGTTCCTGTTTGTGCGCAACCAAATATATCTTTTCCTAATAAAATAGGTGGAATTGCTTTTTCTTGAATTGGTGATGGACTTTCGTACCCTTTTTTTGTTAAGGCGTCTAGTAATGGTTTAATTAATTGTAATTCGGCAAATGTCATGTATTGTTTATTATGTTTTTATGTGAACTTGAAAATGAGATTAAAATGATTTTAATCTGAAAATAGAATGATGTTGTTTTTGTTTCAAGTGCCTAAAGGTAAGCAGATTTAAAGGAGTAACCTAATTATCATTAAATAAAACCATCATTGGGTCTTCAATTGTATAATTATTATTTGTTTTAACGACCACAAAGGGCATATTCACAATAAATTTTGAGTTAACCAGTAATTTTACATGGATAATAATTTTCCCTTGAGATAAATTATTTAACGGTTGTTTATTAATTGTTTCATACTCTAAATAACTAATGGTAAACTTTTTATCACCAACCATTTCTCCAATTTCTTCAATTACTTTTTTAAAAGCATCCTTAAATGGTTTAATATTTAAAATTGAATCATTTTTAGATTTTATCTTTTTATTATTAAATATAACAGCTTTGTTTATTAAGGAAAGATAGGAACTTGTATCTCTTTTTGAAAGTGTTTTATAGTTTTTACGCAATAAGGAATCTAAATTGGAAAAAGTTTTTTGAGCTAAACAATTAAGTTGAACGAAACATAAAATGACAAGTATAAACCTAAAATAATTCATTTATTAACTTAATTAATTTTTGCTTTTCCGTTTCCCAATTATTTTCTGAAGAAGCTAACTTTGTGTTGTTTTTAAAAGAAGAGTAATTATCACTTTCAATAAACGCTCTTATTTTTTGAGTAATGTGCTCCGGCTTATGATTATCAATAAAAATGCCAATTTTGTATTTATTCAATAAAAATTCAATTTCCGGTAATTTACTTGCTAAAATAGGTATTCCAGCATGCATATAATCAAAGACTTTATTTGGTAAACTAAAATGATAATTCATGTTACTGTCTTTATCAATTGTAACACCAAGGTTTGCATTTAGTGTATATTGCCTTAACTCTAACGCACTTATTTTATCAATAAAAATTACTCGACCTATTAGAAGTTCATCTTTTGCATTTATTTTCAATTGCTGAATAACATCACCACCACCAACAATGAGTAAAACATAATTACTTTCTAAATACTTAAATGCTTCTAATAACTCTTCTGCGCCTCTTTCAACATTAATTCCAGCACCTTGTAAAATAACAATGTGTTTGTTTTCTGGCAAGCCTAATTCCAAGCGTGTTTTTATCTTTGATAATTCAGCGTAATTAGGAATATTTCTTACAAAAATAAAGGGCACCTTATACTTATTAGTAAAATAATCTGCAATACTTCCATTAACTGTAATGGCATATTTTAATTTTGGAACTATCCATTTTTCTAGCATCTCCCAAATTCGTTTCTTACTAGGATTATTAACTAATTCGGGAACTTCACAAAATATTTCGTGGCTATCATAAACTAGCTTTGTTCCTTTTAACTTTGAAACTAAATAATTAGGCAATAACGT
>JAYVIS010000031.1:0-7248 GCA_043769975.1 Bacteroidota bacterium | reverse complement strand
GTGAAAGTGGCATCATATCCGTTAAGCGTTAAACTAATTGTTCTTAATAGTTCAAATTGAACCATTTCAATTATCTGAGAATCAGTTATTGTAGCCGTTTTTATTTTTTTTTGGAATGCCTTAAAAACTTCAATTAACATAAGATATTCAGTTTTTTGCTGCTCGATTTCAACTGTTTCTGACCCGAATAAAAACTCTTCAATAACTTGAAAGCCATGAGGATCAAATATTTTTTTACCGTATTCTAATTCTGATTTTTTAACTAAAGGTCCATTGATATAATATTTTACATCAAAAGGAGAACAATATTCTAAATAACATTCAATCTGTTTATAATAGTGTCGTGATTTTAAATAACTACTTTTTAGTTTATTTACAATGGTGTTTGAATGAATAGAATCAAGCAAGTTTACTGAAAATTGAAGTTCCTTAATAATTAAATCTGTATTTTTTAAAACAAATTTAGTGTTAGAAATACTCGTAGGTGAGATTGTTTTTTTTTGAAAAAACGAACAGGTAATAAATGCTAATAATAGAAATAAAAAAACATCATTTTTTTTAATGATATTTTTTTTGAATGAAAATAACATTAATTAGATTCCTTAATAAATTTAAAGCTGGTCGATTTATTATTAGAATGTATTGTTCCAGTATAATAACCTGTTGAAATACTATTTATATTTAAAATCAATTGACTATTATACATATCATTTGGTTTAAATGAGAACTCGTAAACATTTTCTCCCAAACTATTATATAACGTTACACGGCCTTCTTTAATTGTATTATCCATAAAGCTTATGACTAATTGTTTTTGGGCTGGATTTGGAAAAACGTTTAATATTTTTATAGTTTCTATTTCTGCAACGGTAGATGAAATATTTATTATTCGAGAGCAAATAGGCGCAAGTATTCCGTAAACAGAAGGTCTTGGTAAGCTAATAGAAGTTGTGTTTCTTAAAAAACGTTCTAAATGATTTACATACATTGATTTGCCATGGTTATAAGCTGAACTTGAAATATCAACAGTTCCAGTATAAAACCAATCACATTGAGTTCTAGTATTATTTATATCTATTATTAAAAAACCATGTTGAGATAAATCAGCATATTTAATATGAGAATTGGCCGCCATAATTGCAGCAGCACCCAATGGTAAACTAATTCCTGGTGAAGTAACGCTTGGCCCAACAAATTCAACGCCAGCTGAGCCTCCTCCGGTGGATGGATTATAGCTTGGACTTGGAATATCATTTGCCCATGATGAATGAATATCACCAGTAATAACAACAACATTTGGAATATTTTTAGTTAAAATATAATTCATTACTCGGTTTCGTTCTGCTGGATAACCATCCCATTGATCTCCGTTTACCGCAGTTCCAAAAACTTTTAGAGGAGCAAACATAACTTGTTGTGTTAGTATTTTCCACTTTGTGGTTGATGAATCTAATTTATTTCCTAACCATGTAAATTGATCTGTTCCTAATAATTGTCGCGTTGATGAAGTTGCAATTGCACTCGTTGTACCATTTTGTTCTTCTCTTGCATGCAATCGAGTATCTAACATGATAAAGTCAACTAAATTTCCATAACGTAAGGTCCTGAATATTTGATATGGGTCAATTGCACCAGGTTGTGGACGAATAGGAAGCCATTCAAAATAAGCTTGTTTTGCATTCGCTTTTCTAACAGCAAATGGACCTTCGGTACTTGGTGTATGATTTCCGGCACCATTGATCCACGCATCATTTGCAGTTTCATGATCATCCCATATTGTAATAAAAGGAAATTGTTGGTGTAATTTTCTTAAATCTTCATCTAAATGATAGGTAGAATATCTTTGTCTGTAATCAGAAAGCGATAAAATTTCATTACTCGGAAACCATTGTCTATTTGCAGTTGGATTTGGAGCATAGCCACCAGTTTCATATTCATAAATATAATCTCCTAAACAAATAACGGCATCAAAATCTGCTCTGTTTAACAATACTTTATAGGCATTAAAAAAACCGGCTTCATAATTTGCACATGAAACAACGGCAAAACGCAAGCTATCAATATTTGTAGTAGGTGTAGTTCTTGTTCTTCCTCTTGGAGATTTTTTACCATTTACTGTGAATTCATAATAATACCATGTATTTGCGTTCAAACCTGTTACATCAACTTTCACAGTATAATCAACTAAGTTATTAGTAATCATGCTTCCGTATTTTACAACGTTTGTCATTCCTGTGTCTGTTGCCATTTGCCACGAAACTAAAATTGGGTCAAAGGAAATTGTATCAGGTGTAACACGCGTCCAAATAATTACTTTATCTGCCTTTGGATCACCCGATGCTACACCATGATAGAATGGAGCTAAACAAGGCTCTAACGTGTTTACTCTTAATGTTTGTGCACTTAATTTTAAAAAAGCACAAAAAATTAAAAAAATAGTTAAGGTTACAATGTACCTATTGCTTAATAATTTTGTAGTCATAGCTTAAATGATTTATTATTGTGTTTATAAAATAAATACCTGAAGGAATTTCAGAAATATCAAAACTTGCTGAATTATTATTTTTTAATTCTTCTGAAGAAAAAGATTTAATTATTTCTCCTAAAGAGTTCTGTATCTTTATTTCACTAATGTTTTCAGGTGTTAAGTCATATTTGAATTTAATAGTAAAGGTTGCCGTAATAGGGTTAGGAAAAATAGTTAAGGCATATTGTTCTTTTTGATTTTCCTCAATACCATTTACACCACAAATAATTTGATAGGTTCCTGATGCACCATTTGTTGTACTTGTACCACCAGAAATAAAATAATTTGGATTTATTGTTGAAGTTGAACAACTAGGAACAAATATTTTAATTCGTCCGCCACTGCCAGCTCCACCTTTATTTCCATTGGTACCTGAACCACTTTGTATTGTTTCACTTCCGCAAAAAATTCCACCAGAGTAGGATGCACTTGTTCCTATTCCATTTAATCCACCATTTCCTCCATTTCCACCTTTAGTTTGCAATGATCCTGTAATGATTGCTATGTTTTGAGACTCTAAATAAATTCCTCCACCTGAACCACCGCCTGCACCAGAACCACCACCAGCACCACATGAATAGGTTGCTTCACCCGAATCGTCGCAACCATCAGAACAACAATTTGGTGATGCGCCACCAGCACCTGCGTTTCCGCCAGCTGTACCATTTTCTCCATTTATTAAAATTAATCCAATTACTTTTAACGTATCTGTAGCAACTAATTTTAGCATTCCGCCACCATTACCACCTTTTCCACCTGATAAACCAACATAATACGAACGGCCTCCACCACCAGAACCTGCACCACCAGAACCCAAATCGATATCTGTACCAGATAAAGTTCCATATATTGAACCACTATTACCTCCTAAACCGCCAGTACCACCAACAACTACATAACCAGTCGAAATATTTACACCTGTAGTTGTGTAACTATTTGTTCCATTTCCTCCAACAGAACCATTTGATCCAAGTCCACCATAACTAGCGCCACCGCCGCCGCCAGCACCTGCAGAACTTCCAATCATACCAGCTTCATCGCTAGTTGATAAACATTGTTGTTTTGGTCCTGAGCCAGTTTGCCCATTTTGACCTTGTAAACCAGCACCAAGTCCTGTTCCGTTAGTCCCATATTTTCCACCTTCTAGTAATACAACTCCAGTATTATCTTTATTACTACACGTGTTTATTGCTGTAATATCGCCAGTCAAACTCGTAACGTTGTTTCCTCCGAGTCCTGCAACTCCTCCAATACTACCCGAATAATTACCATCAATGGTTCCTTTGATAATATTTTTTTGTGCATTAATAATGAGTTTTCCACAGCTTCCGGATGAAAAAGCTTTTACATAAACAGTTACCCCTGCAGGAATTTCAAACGTACCACTTACATTATAAGTGCCTGATAAAATAATATCAGAACTAACAATAAAATTTCCTGGGACGTTTGTGGTTATACATTGAGATTGAATTGTATTACATGTTAGTAATATCGAAAATCCTAAAATGAATTTATTCAGCATAAAGTTTAAATGTTTTTTCATGTTCATCAGTTGTTATTTTTATAAAATATAAGCCAGTTGAAATATTAAAAGGGATTTGAATTTTATTTTTCCCTTTTTCTAAAATTATTTTTTCAACCAATAATTCTTTTCCGTTTACATCAATCAGTTTTATTACTGATGATAAATTATAAGTACTTTCTATGATGATGTAACTAGTTGAAGCACTTATTAAACTTGGATAAATTGAAAAAGGATTGTAATTATTTGCCCCTATGCCAGTAAAACATGTCGGGTTTAAAATAACGGAAATGTTAAATGTATCAGTAATACAACCTGCTAAATCAGTAGCATAATAAACAGTACTTACGGGTGTATTGATGGTAATTGAATCCGCTTTAATGCTTCCAGGAAACCAATTGACACTATCAGATACACTTGATTTTAAAACAACAGATTCGTTAGGACAAACTGTAAATGTTTTATTACCACCGGCATTTTTAATAATTGTGAATGAATCAAATATAGTTCCAGTAGAAGTAATGAATTTAGCATCTAGTTTATTGTCTTTTACATCGATTGACATTGATCCAAAAGTGGTGTTTGTATATTTATACATTGCAGGGTGAGGCCAGCCTGATGACGGACTTGCATCATTTTTTCCTGAACAACCACAAACTACATATACCGTCCCTTTATGAGAACTTGTTGTTTTTGTTTGCTTATTGTAGGCACAATTTGCTGGATAACTTCCTGATGTATTATCTTTAATCATAGTTGGAGAAAGGGAAGATGAATAACCGTAATGACCATCTAATAAATAGGACCTTTCATAAACATGACTGTGACCGTTAAGCACTAGATCAACGCCTTTGGCTTCTAAAATTGGAATAATATTTTGTCTAATATCAACAAGTTCGCCATCTAAAAAAGATGAATTATCAGAATTATGACTTCCTTTTGTGTAGGGAGGATGATGCCAATATGCAATAACCCATGGTTGAGTATTAGCATTTAAGTCATTCTGTAACCAGGTTGCCATTGTTCCAGTTGCAGCTCTGCTTTCATCATAAGAATCTAATACAATAAAATGGATATTTCCATAATTGTAAGAATAATATTTCTCTGTTCCAGAAGCTAATCCGCCACATTCGCCAGCCGTTGGTAAACTAAAGATGTCGTAATAGGCTGGTGATGGAGAAAAAGGTAAATGATTGTTGTAATCATGATTTCCTGGAGCTGGCCAAACCACCGTGTTTTTTAGGACACTTTCAAATGTATTATTTGTAAAAACATTAGCTTGGTATTCGCTATTAAAGCCACTTTCATATGCATTGTCGCCAAGCCAAATCCAACCATCAATATGTTTGTTATTATTATAAGTAACAAATGATGATCTTACATTTCTTTGGTCTGCTCCACCTGTTCCTGCATCTCCAATTACCCAAAAACGGTAATTTCCTTTTTGTCCATAATTAGGCATGGTTTTAAAAAATAAATCAGGAGCTGATGCAACTAATGTTGAAGTGGCTGTAGAAAGTGAATAAAAATATTTTGTGTAAGGTAAAAGCCCAGTAATTTTTATTTCATGATTTGTAGAAGTTATCGTACTGACAGCTGTTGAAACTAAACTTGGGAGTAAAACGCCATAATTTACTTTTGTTATTGTTGCAACATTAGTTTGCCATTTAATAATAATACTATTTGGTGTAGCTTGTTGAAGATATGGGCCTCTAGTAACAATTTGCGCGCATACACTATTTGAAATTATGAATAAAGCGATTAAATTTTTCATGTCGCTAAATTATATTAGCAACTTAGATTAATCTTTAAATCAATATTATTTAAAAAACATCAATAGAATGGGATTCCTAAATTTTAGTTATTAATAAATAATATAAAATTAATATTAACTTATCTTAAGGTTTTATTTGGAGTAGTTGGAAGATTATCTTAATTCTAATTCTGGCTCAACACTACCTTCGTTTAAATTAGTAGTTGATGCCTTAATAGTTGGTAATTCAACCGATTTAAGTTTTCGTTTTTTCTTCTGCTTAACAACTATTTCTTTTGGTTTATGTTCTTTCGACTTTTGATTTTCAATTTGAACTGATTGAGAAACTTTTTCTACCGGTATAATATCTTCCTTAACAGCTAATTTATTTTCGGTGATGGTTTTGGTTGGTACAGTTGAAACTGTTGATATTAGTGTTGCAACTGTATTGGTAACGATAGGTATTATTTTAGTAATAGGAGGAACAAGTTTAGCTTTTGGCTTAATGATTGGTTTAATACTTGGTTTTATAATCATTGGAACTTCAGTAATCACATCTGGTTTCTTTTTAAAATCAACAAAACTAAATAGTAATGTTGAAAAGCCTCCAATAAATACAATAAAAATAATAGGTACAATGATGGAACGACTAATGCCAATGTTAATTGTTGGAATCGATTTTCCATATGAAAACTTGGTTTCAAGAGGTGCTATTGCCTCAAAATTATGCCACGCCTCTTCATTATATTCTAACTCAGCATGCTGAAGTATAATTTTTATTTGTCTTTCATCTAAATCGTAACTAAACGGGCTGCTCATTTTGATTTAATTTAAGGTTTTTTTCAATAGTTTTTTGCAGGTTAAATCTGGCTTTTTCAATATTTGATTTTACAGTTTGTTCATTCGTTTCTAATAAATCAGAAATTTTAGATAAACTATAACCTTCAATAACATGCAGGTTAAATGCAAGCCGCTGTGAAGGCACTAATTCATGCATGGATTTCAATAAAATAGCTTGATTGATTGAATTAAAATCAACATAAATATTATCTAAAAATAAATCATAGGATTTTTCTTTTGTTTCGATCGCCTTAACAGTACTAGCAACATAATATTCATTTCTAATATTTTTAATCTCTTTAACTAAAAATGAAATTAATTCATTCCTAGAAAAATCTTCTAACGATAATTCAGATTGATTTTTAAAATTAGATAAAGCATTAAAAATGCTATTGAACCCTTTTAAAAGTAGTTCTTCCGATTGTACTTTGTTTTTAGAATACCGAAGTGCAACAAATGCAAATTTGTTATAATACGTTTCGAAAAACAACTTTTTAGCTGTTTTTTCGTTTTTTAAACAGGCTGATATTAATTCAGCTTCGGTCATAAAATGGTTTATTAGCAATTTTACTCATTTTATTAACAAAAAGTTACATTTTATTGTAA
>JAYVIS010000030.1:0-30350 GCA_043769975.1 Bacteroidota bacterium | reverse complement strand
GAAAGGTTTAGGGAAATAAGAAAAATAAATTTTTATTATCACTAAACCCAAAAAGCAAAAAAATGGCTTTAAGAAAAGATAACAAAGTAAAATCAAACTTCTCAAAAATCACTATTAGTTTAGCTTCTCCAGAAACTATTCTTCAACGTAGTAGTGGTGAGGTTTTGAAACCAGAAACCATCAATTACCGTACATACAAACCAGAAAGAGATGGTTTGTTTTGTGAGCGTATTTTTGGACCAGTTAAAGATTACGAATGTCACTGTGGTAAATACAAACGTATCCGTTACAAGGGTATTATTTGTGATCGCTGTGGTGTTGAGGTTACAGAGAAAAAAGTTCGTAGAGAACGTATGGGTCACATTAACTTAGTTGTTCCTGTTGCTCATATTTGGTATTTCCGTTCATTACCAAACAAAATTGGTTATTTATTAGGCTTACCAACAAAAAAATTAGATATGATTATTTACTACGAGCGTTATGTAGTAATTAATGCAGGTGTTGCTGCGCAAGGAGGAACACAATATTTAGATTTTTTATCTGAAGAAGAATACTTAAATTTATTAGACACACTTCCAAAAGAAAATGCTTTATTAGATGATGCAGATCCTAATAAATTTATTGCTAAAATGGGAGCTGAAGCTTTACAAGATTTATTATCACGTTTGGAGTTAGATGAATTATCTTACGAATTACGTCACAAAGCAAATACAGAAACATCTCAACAACGTAAAAACGAAGCATTAAAACGTTTACAAGTTATTGAAGCTTTCCGTAATGCTAACAATCACATTGAAAATCGTCCTGAATGGATGATTATTAAAACAGTTCCGGTTATTCCACCAGAATTACGTCCTTTGGTGCCATTAGATGGTGGCCGTTTTGCTACTTCTGATTTAAATGATTTATACCGTCGTGTTATTATTCGTAACAACCGTTTAAAGCGTTTAATTGAAATTAAAGCACCAGATGTAATTTTACGTAACGAAAAACGTATGTTACAAGAGTCAGTTGATTCATTATTTGACAACTCTCGTAAATCTAACGCAGTTAAAACTGAATCAAACCGTCCATTAAAATCATTATCTGATTCATTAAAGGGTAAACAAGGTAGATTCCGTCAAAACTTATTAGGAAAACGTGTAGATTATTCGGCTCGTTCAGTAATTGTTGTAGGACCTGAAATGAAATTACATGAGTGTGGTTTACCTAAGGATATGGCAGCTGAATTATTCAAGCCATTTATTATCCGTAAAATGATTGAGCGTGGTATCGTGAAAACGGTAAAATCTGCAAAGAAAATTGTAGATAAAAAAGAGCCAATTGTTTGGGATATTTTAGAAAACGTATTAAGAGGTCACCCGGTTATGTTAAACCGTGCACCAACTTTACATAGATTAGGTATTCAAGCATTTCAACCAAAGTTAATTGAAGGAAAAGCAATACAGTTACACCCATTAGTGTGTTCTGCATTCAACGCCGATTTTGACGGGGATCAAATGGCGGTACACGTTCCATTAGGACATGCCGCAGTATTAGAAGCACAAATTTTAATGTTAGCTTCTCATAACATTTTAAATCCTTCAAATGGTGCACCGGTAGCGGTTCCATCTCAAGACATGGTTTTAGGTTTATATTATTTAACTAAATCTAAAAAGAATTTACCTAATGATGCTGTTAAAGGCGAAGGAAAAATATTTTATAGTTCAGACGAAGTTATTATTGCTTTAAATGAGAAGCAAGTTGACATCCATGCACAAATAAAAGTAAGAGTAACTAACGCAATTGAAGGAAAAGAATTAGTTTCTAAATTAATTGAAACTACTGTTGGTCGTGTTATGTTTAACTTAGTTGTTCCTCACGAAGTAGGTTATATCAACGAACTTTTAACTAAAAAATCATTACGTGATATTATCGGAATGGTAGTTAAGAAAACAGGTATGGCTAAAACAGCTAAGTTCTTAGATGATATCAAAGATTTAGGATTTAAAACGGCTTTTAAAGGTGGATTATCATTTAACTTAGGTGACATTGAAACTCCAGCTGAGAAATTCAAAATTATTAAAGATGCACGCGTTCAAGTTGATGAAGTAATGAGTAACTACTCAATGGGCTTCATTACTAACAACGAACGTTATAACCAAGTAATTGATATTTGGACACATGCTAACTCTAAAGTTACTAAAAAAGTAATGGATGTGTTAAGTACTGATAAACAAGGCTTCAACTCTGTTTACATGATGCTTGACTCTGGTGCACGTGGATCTAAAGAACAAATTAAACAGTTAAGTGGAATGCGTGGTTTGATGGCTAAGCCTCAAAAAGCGGGTGATACTACGGCTTCAATTATTGAAAACCCAGTATTATCTAACTTCCGTGAAGGTTTATCTATCTTAGAATACTTTATTTCAACGCATGGTGCTCGTAAAGGTTTAGCGGATACGGCATTAAAAACAGCTGATGCGGGTTACTTAACTCGTCGTTTAGTTGACGTTGCGCAAGATGTTATTATTAACGAAGAAGATTGTGGTACTTTACGTGGTTTAACTGCTGTTCCATTGAAAAACAACGATGATATCGTTGAATCATTAGGAGAAAGAGTTTTAGGACGTATTGCATTAAACGATTTATATCATCCAACAACTGGCGAGTTAATCGTTACAGGAGGTGAAATGATTACTGAAGATGTGTGTGATTTAATCGAAGCATCTCCAATCGAATCAGTTGAAATTCGTTCAGTATTAACGTGCGAAAGTAAATTAGGAGTTTGTGCTAAATGTTATGGCCGTAACTTATCTAACGGACGTCAAGTTCAATTAGGTGAAGCTGTAGGTGTAATTGCTGCACAATCAATTGGTGAACCAGGTACTCAGTTAACATTACGTACGTTCCACGTTGGGGGTACAGCATCAAATACTGCAGCATCATCTAGCTTAGTTGCTAAATACGATGGTATTGCTGAAATTGACGAATTAAGAACTGTTGAGCGTGTTAATGCAGATGGCGTTAAAGCTAATGTTGTTATTGGTCGTTCTACTGAAGTTCGTATTGTTGATGGAAACACTGGCATTACGTTAACTACTGGAAACATTCCTTATGGTTCTCAATTGTATATCAAGCCAAATGCTAAGCTTAAAAAAGGAGATTTAATTTGTGATTGGGATCCGTATAACGCAGTTATCGTTTCTGAATTTGCAGGTACAGTAGACTTTGAAGGTATTAAAGAAAACATTACTTACCGCGAAGAATCTGATGAACAAACAGGTTTCCGTGAGAAAGTAATTATTGAAAGTAGAGATAAAACTTTAAGTCCTTTATTAAGAATTGTTGACAAAAAAGGTGAGCCTTTAAAAACATACAATTTACCAATTGCTGCACACATCGTTATTAACGAAGGAGCAAAAGTTGAATTAGGACAAATTTTAGTTAAGATTCCTCGTATTACTGGTAAAACAGGAGATATTACAGGAGGTTTACCTCGAGTAACTGAGTTATTTGAAGCACGTAACCCTAGTAATCCTTCAGTTGTATCTGAAATTGATGGCATCGTTTCTTTTGGTAAAATTAAACGTGGTAACCGTGAGGTTGTAGTTGAAGCTAAAACTGGCGAACAACACCGTTATTTAGTTTCTTTATCTAAACATATCTTGGTTCAAGAGAATGATTTTGTGAAAGCAGGTGAGCAATTATCTGATGGAGCAACTTCACCTGGTGATATTTTATCAATCAAAGGGCCAACAGCTGTTCAAGAATACTTAGTGAACGAAATACAAGAGGTTTACCGTTTACAAGGACAAAAATTGAATGATAAGCATTTCGAAACGATTGTTCGTCAGATGATGCGTAAAGTTCAAATTGAAGATCCAGGAGATACATCTTTCTTAGAAGCACAATTAATAAACAAAATTACGTTTATGGCTGAGAATGATGAATTGTATGGTAAAAAAGTTGTAGTTGAAGTTGGAGATTCTGAAAACTTAAAACGCGGTCAAATTGTGACTACACGTAAGTTACGTGATGAGAACTCAGTATTACGTCGTAAAGATTTAAAACTAGTTGAAGCGCGTGATGCAGTTCCTTCTACAGCAACACCAATATTACAAGGTATTACAAGAGCATCGTTACAAACAAATAGTTGGATTTCTGCGGCATCGTTCCAAGAAACTACAAAAGTGTTAAACGAAGCAGCGGTACACGGAAAAGTGGATACATTACAAGGATTAAAAGAAAACGTAATTGTTGGACATTTAATTCCTGCTGGTACAGGTTTACGCCAATACGAGAAAATTGTAGTAGGAAGCAAAGAAGAGTACGAGCGATTAATGGCTAGTAAAGAAGAAATAGAAGAAGAAGCGTAATAGTTTCATTCATGCTGAACTTGATTCAGCATCTCTTTAAAAATAAATAATAAAAACCCTCAACAGATTTGTTGAGGGTTTTTTGTTTCTTGTAATTAAAATAACTGTTTTAAGCATACCACAATTGATTTAATTAAAATAGACTATTGCATTGAGCCTTCCAATAATAAACATGATCATATTTATATTTTGGCCAAACAAAAAAAGGTAGCCATTAGCTACCTTTTTAATTCAATAATTAATTTAGTATTACAAAATTGCTCTAAATAATAAAAACAATCCTCCAGATAAAACTATCGTAACAGGCAATGTAAGAACCCAAGCCAATAGAATGTTCGTTACAGTGCTTCTTTGTAGGTTTTTTAAACCTTTTTTAGCTACCATACTTCCCATAATACCTGAGCTTAACATGTGTGTTGTACTAACAGGTACACCATAACCAGTTGCAATACCAATACCCATTGCAGCAACTAATTCGGCCGATGCACCTTGAGCATAGCTCATGTGTTGCTTACCAATTTTTTCTCCAATTGTTTTTACAATTCGTTTCCAACCAATCATTGTTCCTAAGCCTAATGAAATTGAAATCATAATAATTACCCAAGATGGAGCATATTCAACCAATTTTTTTGCTGCTTTAATTTCTCTTTTTAAAGTTGCAATTTCTTTTAAAGAAAGAGATAAATTTCCTCCAGAAATAAGTTTTTCGCAACCCTTAGTTACTTTAACAATGTCTTTTCTTAAATCAAAACGATTGGCTAATGTTACTTCTTCTGATTTTGTTTTTCCTGTTACTTCAGTTCCAAAGTGTGTGCTGTGCTTAAATAAATCTTTGTAAGTTTTTAATTCTTTACCAGATAAAATTGTGGTGTCTGCCTTTGCCATCATGGTTTGGATGGTTTGAACATTCGCATCTATACTTTGTAAATTGATAGAATTATCTAAAGAAAAATAGCCAGGCATAATAGCAATTAAAATCATCATCACTAAACCAACTCCTTTTTGCCCATCGTTTTGTCCATGAAAAAAACTTACTAAGCCACAAGTTGTCCAAAGTATCATTCTAATCCATATTGGTGGTTTTTTTCCTGGAATTGGTTCTTTATAAATAGCTTCATTTTTTATGAAACGTTTAAAAATAAACATCATTATTATAGCTACAGAAAAACCCGCCAAAGGAGAAATTAATAATGCTAAACCAGTGTCTTTCGCTTTATCCCAATTTACAGCACTTCCGCCAACATTGTCAGGTAAGAAATAAAACGCTAAACCAATTCCTAAAATAGAACCAATTAATGTATGTGAACTTGAAGCCGGTAATCCAAAATACCAAGTTCCTAAATTCCATATAATAGCAGATAACAATAATGCTAAAACCATTGCAATTCCATGATATACATTGTTATCAACCAAAACTTCCATTGGCAATAGGTTAATAATACCCATTGCTACGGCAATTCCCCCAGTCATTACTCCTAAAAAGTTTAAAATTCCACTATACACAACCGCAACAGTTGGCTTCATTGAATTGGTGTAAATTACAGTGGCTACAGCATTTGCAGTGTCATGAAAGCCGTTTACGAATTCGAATGTACAAGCCAATACAAGGCATAATACTAAAAAGATAATTAAGGTTGTGGTCATGTTTTTTATTTAATGTTTGTAAATGTATTTAGTTTTGTTCAAGCAACTGTTTTTTTAATGTTAAGCTAATGTTAATTTAAAAGTTTAGCTGGCATTGTACCCTTAAAAAAGAACCAACTTGATAATTATCTTTTTTTGCTTTATCGGATGTCCATTTTGATGAATGAACCCAACTTACTGTTGCTTCAAAATTTTTCAATGGTTGATATTCAATTCCCCCCTCAAACTCATCAACATTATATGCCCTTGCATCTAATTCCATTTTTTTTCCACCTTGGTAAGTTGTGTATCTAGCAAAAGGAATTAAAACATGTTTTTTCAATTTTATTAAGTAACTTACAGTTACATAGCCTCCTTTTAAATCTTTTGTAGAAATAGAGTCTAATAAGTTATCATATTGCGGCCCTTTTCCAATATTATATTCTGCTTGTATTCCAAAAGGCTTAGGATATAATATAAACGAAGCGGCCATTCGTTCGTCTAAATATTCTAAACTTGTATTAGTTTTAACCTTAGCTGTAGTTTGATCTAATTTATATTGCCCACTGTACATTTGTACACCCGGTTCAATAATTTGATTCCATAGCTTAAAAGGATATGTCAATCTTGCTGCCCAATGTGGGCCATTAGTTGCTTCTGGTTTATTTGCAGTTTGTCCGTTATATACACCGAAAGCTGCAATACCATAATCTCCAGACCCCTTTAATCCATCATTTACTAATGATGCATACAATTCCCTAACTTTTTTCGGCGCATAGTAAAAAAACACACCTAAGTCTCGTTCGTTTGAAACGGCACTATTTAAAGCGTCATTTCTGTCTAAAGGTAATCGATTTTGACTCGATTGCATGTTTTCGAAGCCATACGGCACTTTACTTTGTCCAATTCTAAATCTAAATTCTTTCTTTTTATCGATTGACACATCAAAATAGGCATCTCTGATTTGTGCAAAATGCAGACCAGTAGTAGAAGCAGATGATGCAAAATCAGGTTGAAGGTAAAAGTAAACATGTTCATTTACTTGCCCACTTAAAATTAGACGATTTCTTCTGATAAAAAATCCACCATAGTTTCCAATTGATTTATCTCCTTGATCGCTTTTTAAATCTGGATTCGTTTCAAACAAACGATTATATCTCACTTGAACGTAGCCTCGAACCTGTATTTTGTCGTACCAATTTGTTTTTTTTTCTACAGGACTAATAGTGCTAGAATTAACAGCAACAATAGGTTTTAATAATTGGATTTCCTTTTTCAAGGCAATTAGTTCTTTTATAATGCTGTCATTTGAAATGTCGAGTTTTTCTTGAGCACTTACAAGGTTTGTAAATAAAACAAAAACTAATGGTAAATTAAATATCTTTTTCATGTAAATTAATTATTAACGAAAGCAAAGAAATTACTCTAAGTTTACGTTTAAATCAACTTAATGTTAAGTAATTGTTAATTATTATGATGCAACTCTTGTGGCACCATTTTAATTAAAGATGAAGTTGGGTTAAAATGATTGGTTAACTAAAAAATAGGATGTATCTATTCTAATCTAAAACATAGATTAAATAAGAATTTTCACACTTATGTAATAAAATAAGTTGTAAGGTCAATAAATAGAACTTTTATAATTACAAAATTGCTCTAAATAATAAGAACAAACCTCCTGAGAGAATTATGGTTACAGGTAAAGTAAGAACCCAAGCTAAAACAATATTTATAACAGTTCCTTTTTGTAAATTTTTTAATCCTTTTTTAGCAACCATACTTCCCATAATACCAGAACTTAACATGTGTGTGGTACTTACGGGAACGCCGAAACGTGTTGCTACTCCAATTCCTATAGCTGCTACTAATTCGGCTGATGCGCCTTGTGCATAGCTCATGTGTTGTTTGCCGATTTTTTCACCAATTGTTTTCACAATACGTTTCCAACCAATCATAGTTCCCAAACCTAATGATATTGAAATCATAATGATTACCCATGATGGTGCATATTCAACTAATTTTTTAGAAGATTTGATTTCTGATTTTAGTGAGATCATTTCTTTTTTAGATAATGATAAATTTCCTCCCATAATAAGTTTTTCGCAACCCTTCGTAATTTTAATAATGTCTTTTCTTAAGCTAAAACGGTTTGCGATATCTACTTCCTCGGATTTTGTTTTTCCTTTCGTTTCATTAGAAAAATGGGTACTATAACTTTGAAGTTCTTTAAAAGAAACCAGTTCTTTTTTTGAAAAAATAGTTGTATCCGCCTTAGACATCATAGTTTGTATGTATCTTACATTAGCATTTACGCTTTGTAAGTTTACCGAATTATCTAAAGAAAAATAGCCTGGCATGATGGCTATTAAAATCATCATCACTAAACCAACTCCTTTTTGTCCATCATTTTGTCCGTGAAAAAAGCTCACTAAGCCACATGTTGTCCATAGTAACATACGAATCCATAAAGGTGGTTTTTTTCCAGGAATCGGCTCTTTGTAAATGGCTTCATTTTTAATAAAACGTTTAAAAATAAACATCATTAAAATTGCTAATGAAAAGCCAGCTAACGGGGAAATTAATAATGCTAATCCTGTATCTTTTGCCTTGTCCCAATTTACCGCTGTTCCGCCTATAGTATCAGGTAAAAAATAAAATGCCAAACCAATTCCTAAAATGGAACCAATTAATGAATGAGAACTAGAAGCCGGCAAACCAAAAAACCATGTTCCTAAATTCCAAATAATAGCAGAAAGTAATAAGGCCAATATCATCGAAATACCATGATACACATTATTGTCTACTAAAACTTCCATTGGCAATAAGTTGATAATACCCATTGCGACAGCGATTCCACCTGTCATTACACCTAAAAAATTTAAAAAACCGCTATAAACAACCGCAACAGTTGGCTTCATAGAATTGGTGTAAATTACCGTGGCTACCGCATTGGCTGTATCATGAAATCCATTTACAAACTCGAATGTACAAGCCAATACTAGGCATAACACTAAAAAGATAATTAAGGTAGTTGACATGTTTTATTTTATATTAGAGTTGTAAATGTATAGGGTTTAAGTTTTATGAATGTTAAGATGATGTTAACATAAGGATAAAATCTAAACTTATGTAAATGATAACGCATTGTCTATCCATAATTTGAATTAAATGATGGTAAGAATCAGAAAGGTTTGTTTTTATCGAAAAGTAAATGTAAATAAATCGGTTTGTGTTTATTTTTTTAAGATTTAAAATCCTTCCATGGTCACTCCTAGGGTTTTTAAAAATTCAACGGTAGTTAAATGGTTGTTAGTTATTAAAAAGGAGCCGTAATCGTCAATTTTAGTGATATTGATTTCCGGGTGGTCTTGTTTTAAGGCCTTATCAAGGTTCCAGTCGGCCGAATAGATTTGAAAAGAAGGATGTATCACGTTTTTTTCTTCCGCAATTCTCCATGATCTTCTTTCGAAAGACGGTTTAAATGTATTGGGATAATCATCGTATAATGCGGGACCTGCATAATTAATAAAATCATCGCGCCAAACATGATCTATTATAAGGAGATTATTAACCTTGTTTGTTTGGCATTGGTTTTTATAAACCTCTAAACAACCTTTTAAATCTTTTAATGAAATCAAATTTAAATGATCCCATTTTTTATCGTCGACATGATACGCGATTTTTTGTTTAAACGTGACGTATTTATAGGCTGTAAAACCAAGAGTAATAATGCAAATGAAATAAATAAATTTAGTTGAAATGGGATTTAGCATAGCAATAAATAAATAAATGATAATGGGAATCCCTAAATATAAACGGCTATACGAGTAAAACGGCCACATAGAACCATCCGTTGATTTGTTAGTGCTAAAACCTAGCACTAAAATGCAAATAAAAACAAGGAAGGCGTAAAAATGATTACGAGATTTTTTATATAAAAAAACTCCTAATGCCGCGAAAACAAAGAGCGTTATAATAGAGGATTCTTCAATAAAAAAACCGATGTGTGTAAACTGTGCATCTAAATGCTTAAGTGAGTCTATTAAATAATTAAAACCAAATTCTGTTTTATATTTTGATATTTCGGCCTCTGGATGAATTTTATAAAAATGATTTAATAAATAATCAATGGGCATTCCACATAGTATTGCAACAGTTGATGTAACATAAAATAATTTGTCTTTGTAATTTAATAAAAACAAATAAAATAAAATGGGTAAGGTAACTAGTACCGAATTTGGCAAAACTAAATAGCCCACATAAGCCATAAACACATTGATACCACTGTAAATTTTATTGTGAGGATTATATAAGCTGACAATTAAAAATGTGGTAAAAAATAAACCATTAGCAAAGCCTCTGGTGATGGTATTCATAATGTCATAGCCAACAGGCATGCATAACATAATACATAAAACAAGGATGGCTGTTTGTTTGTTCTTCTTATAAAATAAATAAATTGCCGTAAAAATAAAGGGTGTTAAATAAATGAGCTGTGTTAAAATTGGCACTGCATAATAAACGGGAACGCCACATTTAATTAGAGGAACGGAAAACAATGCATCCATCATGGTGTGATAACTCTGCCCATAAAAGCGAGGAACATAAAACAAACCTTCTGAATAATGCTTGGCGCCAAGCCAAATTACAACTTCATCATTATCAATATAATCAAGCTTGATGCTAAAAAATAAAATAAAACGATGGAGAATAATTATTCCCAAAAACAAAAAAAAGAATGCGTTCAACACGTATTCTTTTTTTAAACTTGTATTTTTAAATGTATCTAACAATCTATTTTTGCTAATCTATCAGCATGTCGTCCACCTTCAAAGGCATGATCAAAAAACGCATCGATACATTTTTTTGCTTCGTCAACTGTAATATAACGAGCAGGTAAAACTAAAATATTAGCGTCGTTATGTAGCCTAGCTAAACCTGCAATTTCACTGTTCCAACACAAAGCAGCCCTAATACCTGCGTGTTTATTAGCCGTCATGTTTATACCGTTTCCACTACCACACATTAAAATTCCAAAGTCAACTTCTTTACTTAATACCGAAAGAGCCACTGCATGACCAAAATCAGGATAATCAGCTCTGTCTAAACTATAACAACCTTTGTTATTTACTTCAATTTTTTTTTCGTTTAAGTATGCAATGAGTTGCTCTTTTAATTCAAAACCTGCGTGATCACTTCCAATGGCAATTTTCATAATTAGGATGTTTATTTAAATGTATTAATAAAATAGGTTGTTATAAGGGAATCGTTTAATGTGAATGGCTTTTACAGTATCGTAAATTGTTTTTTTCAAATCTTCAATATTGATTTTTTGTTGTGCACTAATGAATAAGCACTGTTCGTTTAAATCTTTCATCCAAGTATTTTTCAAATCTTCTAACGAAACATTTTCTCTGGTTGATGGCGTTAAATCATCTTCATCTTTTTTTACAAAAGTAAACGCATCTATTTTATTAAAAACCAAAATAGTTGGTTTGTCGCCAGCGCCAATATCAATAAGGGTTTGCTTAACTACATTAATATGATCTTCAAAATTTTGGTGCGAAATATCTACCACATGGATTAACAAATCTGCTTCACGAACTTCATCTAACGTGCTTTTAAAACTTTCAACTAATTGCGTAGGAAGTTTACGAATGAAACCAACCGTATCACATAATAAAAAATATAAATTATCAATGGTTACTTTTCTAACCGTTGTATCAAGTGTTGCAAATAATTTATTTTCAGCAAACACTTCACTTTTACTAATCAAATTCATGATTGTTGATTTACCTACATTGGTATAGCCAACAAGAGCAACTCGTACAAATTCTCCACGATTTTTACGTTGCGTTGCCATTTGTTTATCAATAATTTTTAAATCATCTTGCAGTTGAGCAATTCTATCGCGCGATATACGTCGGTCAGTTTCAATTTCTTTTTCACCAGCACCACCACGAGTTCCTGTCCCACCACGTTGTCTTTCTAAGTGAGTCCACATACCGGTTAAGCGTGGTAATAAATATTTTTGTTTTGCTAATTCAACTTGTGTGCGGGCATGGGCTGTTTGTGCACGTTGCGAAAATATTTCTAAAATTAAATTCGTTCTATCAATTATTTTTACGCCTAATTCTGTTTCTAAATTACGTTGTTGTGATGGTGATAATTCATCATCAAAAATAACCACCGTAATTTTGTTTTCAACGATATAGGCTTTTACTTCTGCTAATTTTCCTTTTCCAATGAAAGTTGCTTTATCAGCTTTTTCTAATTTTTGAGTAAATGTTTTTTTTGTTACAACGCCATACGTTTCAGCTAAAAATGCTAATTCATTTAGGTATTCGAAAGAAAGAGCTTCGTTTTGTTGTTTATTAATCACGCCAATTAAAACAGCTGTTTCAATTGGTTTTTCTGTAACGTTGAGTTCTTTTTTCATTAAAATTTGGTTCTATTTTCCTTTTAAATCAGTTTCAATATATGAAGAAACTGCTTCAATTTGTTCTGCACTTAAAGTTGCTTTATAGGCTGTCATTGCATTTTTGCCATTCGTAATAATTTCTACAATTCCTGCATGGTCTAACATTGAAACTGATAAATCTTTTGCTCCTGCCATTCCTAATTTTCCGTCGTTACCGTGGCATAGCGAACATTTTTCTTCAAATATTTCTTTTCCAGAAATAGCCAATGATTTTTCTCCTGCTCTTGCATCTTTTGCTTTATACGCTAACGAAAAAGAAGCAACTATTAAAAAAAACGATAGAGATGCTAATACTTTATTTTTGTTTTTAAACCCAATAACCGCTAATGGAATTGACAAAAACACTAAGCTGATTTTAATAATATGAAACATATTAATAGCAGGTAATTGTGTCATTAAAAAAATGCCTGTTGCTAAAAAACCAAAGCTTACAATCATTTCAGCAATTTTGGTTTTCTTTTTAAATTTTTCTAATAATTCATCCTTATCACTCAATAATAAGATAGTTTTTATTAAGTAAATAAGTGTAAACAATACTACCATTAAGTAGTGTGTATGAAGCATTCCTGTTGCCATAGTTTTTTAAAATTTGATTTAATTTCAAAATTAACAATTAATCCTTAATTAAAAGCTATAAAGTCGTTTTTATGGCTTGTCTATAATGCTATATTTGTTATATATCTAAAAAATTATGCGTTATTATATTTCAACTCTAATTGTACTTGTTTTTTTTGTAAATACGTTTTACGGACAAACAACATTTAATACTAATGGAGCGCCAAATGGCACACACACTATTTATGCATTTACGAACTGTACGCTTCATGTTGATGCAGATATTGTAATACTAAATGCAACCTTAATAGTTCAAGATGGAAAAATTATAGGCGCAGCCGAAAAACTGCAAATTCCAAAAGAGGGTGTTTTAGTTGATTTAAAAGGAAAGCATATTTATGCGGCATTTATTGATTTATATAGTGATTACGGAATGCCAGAGGTTAAAAAAATGGATTTTGTGGATGCTCCAAAAAAAGGTGCTTTTGGTGCAAATCAAGCCATTAGAAGTGATGTAGAAGCATACAAATTATTCTTGCAAAATCAATCAAAAGCAGATGAACTTCGTAAGCAAGGTTTTGCTTCTGTTTTAACCTTTCAAAAAGATGGTATTGTTCGCGGAAGTGGAGCATTGGTTTGTTTGGCTAATGCTAAAGAAAATGAAACGATTATTAAAGACAGAGCAGCTGGATTTTATTCTTTCAAAAAAGGAGTATCTCCACAAGATTATCCTTCTTCTTTAATGGGCGGAATTGCTTTGCTACGTCAAACTTACTATGATGCGCAATGGTATAAAACCAATGGTACTAAAACAGAATATAATATCACCTTAGATGCCTTTAATAAATTGCAAGATTTGCCCTCTATTTTTGAAGGTGGTGATAAATACAACGATGTAAGAGGAAAATTAATTGCCGATGAATTTAAAACGAAATATATTATTAAAGGTGGAGGTAACGAATACCAAAGAATGTACGATATTCAAAATACATTTTCTAAATTTATAATACCTGTAAATTTCCCGGAGGCTTTGGATGTTGAAGATCCTTATGATGCAGAACAGGCTTCGCTTACCGAATTAAAACATTGGGAAATGGCGCCTTCAAATTTAGGTATGCTTGAAAAAAACTTTGTTCAGTTTTGCATCACAACTGCTGATTTAAAAGACAAAGCAAATTTTTTAAAAAACCTGCGTAAAGCTGTAAAACATGGTTTATCAGAAAAGATGGCCTTGAAAGCATTAACTACAACCCCCGCAAATTTTATTGGAGTGCAAGATAAAATTGGTAGTTTAAAACAAGGCATGTTCGCTAATTTTATTATCACTTCTAAAAATATTTTTGAAGACGATGCCATCATTTATGAAACTTGGAGTAATGGAATTAAGCATGAATACAATGATTTATCAATTCCAGCAATTAATGGGACGTATAACTTATCGATTAATAATAATGTATACAAATTAAATATTAATAAAGATCAAGACGGCTACTCTGGAATGGCTTTTAAAGATAGTGCAAAAGCTAAGATCAGTGTTAATTTTAAAAACAATTTATTGACCTTAAGTTTTCCTTATGATTCTTCATTATCATATCGTTTAGTTGGAAATTATAATGAAGTGAAAAAATCATTTGACGGTCAAGGTCAATTAGCAGATGGTAGTTGGAAAAGTTTTGAGATGATTAATGTAACACCAATCGACACATCAAAGCCAAAGCCTATTAAGCCCAAAGATAAATTAAGTATTGGTAAAGTAATTTATCCATTTACGGCCTATGGTGAAGCAGAAGTTGAAAGTGAAGGACTCATCCGAGATACTTGGCAAAAGTTTAAAAAGCGTTATGATGCTGTATTAATAAAAAACGTAACTATTTGGACTAACGAACAAGATTCTATTTTAAAAGACCATGATGTTTATATTGTTGATGGAAAAATAGTTCGTATTGCGCCTAATATAGATGCTCAGAAATCAGCCTTTGCTAAAATTATTGATGGAAAGGGAATGCATTTAACTCCAGGCATAATTGATGAACATTCGCATATTGGTTTGTTTAGTGTAAATGAAGGCGCTGATGTGAGTAGTGCTGAAGTAAGAATGGGAGATGTTGTAAATCCTGATGATATAAATATTTACCGTCAATTAGCAGGTGGTGTTACAACGGCCCAATTACTTCACGGTTCAGCAAACCCTATTGGCGGACAAAGTTGTTTAATAAAATTACGTTGGGGAAAAAATCCTGAAGAATTTAAATATGAAAAAGCAGATGGTTTTATAAAATTTGCATTAGGTGAAAACGTAAAGCATTCAAATGGAATGAATCCAGATCAAATCCGTTTCCCGCAAACACGCATGGGTGTTGAGCAATTGTATTACGATTATTTTACGAGAGCTACAGCATATAAAAAACAAATTGAAGCTTTTGGAAAATTATTACCTAAACAAATAGAAAGTGGAAAAGTTGTTTCTCCTCGTCGCGATTTGGATTTAGACGCTTTGGTAGAAATTCTAAACAACAAACGTTTTATCACTTGTCACAGTTATGTGCAAAGCGAAATAAATATGTTATTGCATGTGGCTGATAGCATGAAATTTAAAGTAAATACATTTACTCATATTTTAGAAGGTTATAAAGTTGCTGATAAAATGAAAGCGCATGGTGCAAATGCTTCTACGTTTTCTGATTGGTGGGCCTATAAAATGGAAGTAATGGATGCTATTCCTTATAATGCGGCATTATTAACAAAAGTAGGTGTCAATACAGCTATTAACTCTGATGATGCTGAAATGGGAAGACGATTAAATCAGGAAGCAGCTAAAGCTATTAAATATGGTAAATTGTCAGAAGTGCAAGCATTAAAATTGGTAACGCTTAATCCTGCAAAAATGTTACACATTGATGATAAAGTGGGAAGTATTAAGGTTGGTAAAGTGGCTGATTTAGTTTTGTGGACAGATAATCCGTTAAGTATTTATGCAAAAGTAAACACGACTATTATTGACGGACAAATTTATTTTAGTGTAGAAGACGATGCTAAACTTCGCGAAGACATTAAAAAAGATCGCGCTCGTATTATTGCGAAATTAATTGCTGAAAAAAATAAAGGTGCTAAAGTCATTAAGCCAGTTGCTAAAAAACAAAATCATTTTCACTGCGATAGCGAAGAGAGTGGGTTTTAAAAATTCCTAAAAACGAAAAAGGAGTAAATTAGAAATTTTTAGTTTTCTAATTTACTCCTTTTTTTAATCTGTAATCTTTCAATCTGCAATCGTTAAGCCACCAACAACTGTGTAATTCGTGCATTTTTTAATTTCTCAGAAGCATAATTTAAATCAATCGTTAAGTTTTTTGGATGCTTGTCGTTGCTTGGCGCGTCAAACATAAAATCAACCATAATAGATTCGCAAATACCACGCAAGCCACGAGCACCTAATTTAAACTCAAGGGCTTTGTCAACTATTAAATCTAACACGTCATCATCAAACTCTAATTTAATACCTTCTAATTTAAATAAATATTGGTATTGTTTAATGAGTGCATTTTTAGGATCAGTTAAAATAGAACGTAATGTTTTTCTATCTAAAGGTTTTAAATACGTAAGAACTGGCAAACGACCAATTAATTCGGGAATTAAACCAAATGCTTTTAAATCTTGTGGCGATACGTATTGCAACATATCACTTTTATCAATTTCATCTTTTATTACAGAAGCTGAATAACCAATAGCTTGTGTATTTAAACGTTGTGCAATTTTTTTATCGATTCCATCAAATGCTCCGCCACAAATAAATAAAATATTTTTAGTGTTTACTTGAATCATTTTTGCGTCAGGATGTTTACGTCCGCCTTGTGGTGGCACATTTACAACTGAACCTTCTAATAATTTTAGCATGGCTTGTTGCACACCTTCGCCACTTACATCACGTGTTAATGATGGGTTATCACTTTTACGAGCTATCTTGTCAATTTCATCAATAAACACAATGCCACGTTCTGCACTTGCAACATCATAATCTGCAGCTTGTAATAAACGCGTTAATACATTTTCAACATCCTCACCTACATAACCAGCTTCTGTTAATACAGTAGCATCAGCAATACAAAAAGGTACGTTTAATAATTTAGCAATCGTGCGAGCAAGTAATGTTTTTCCTGTTCCAGTTTCTCCTACTAAAATTACATTTGATTTATCAATTTCTATTTCGTCTTTAGCATTAGATACATGCGCAATACGTTTAAAATGATTATAAACCGCAACACTTAATATTTTTTTTGCTTCATCTTGTCCAATAATGTATTCATCCAAATGGGTTTTAATAGCTAATGGTTTCAATACATTTAAGGCATGTTGCACTTGCTCGTTCCCTTTAGCTCCAGCCTCTTCATTCACTATTTTAAATGCTTGCGAAATACAGCTATCACAAATGTGACCAGTTATACCTGCTATTAAAATTTTTGCTTCTTTTTTATCTCGTCCGCAAAACGAACATACTATTGGACCTACTTTTGCCATTATAATAAAATTTGGAATGTAAAGATACTGAAAAAAGAAATGCTATTTTAAATAATAGCCATTGGAATATTTAAAGCAAATAATAGAATGAGTATTCCCCCAACAATAATACGATACCATCCAAATATTCTGAACCCGTATTTTGTTAAAATTCCAATAAACGATTTGATGGCAATTAATGCTACTATAAATGCTATGATATTCCCAAAAACTAACAAACTAATTTCATTAGATTGAAGCGTAACACCGTCTTTATAAAAATCCAATAATTTTTTTGCAGTTGCTGCAAACATGGTTGGCACTGCTAAAAAGAAAGAAAATTCGGCGGCGTTTTTGCGAGTTAAATTTTGAGTCATACCACCGATGATTGTACAAGCACTTCTACTCATGCCCGGCCACATGGCCACACATTGAAATAAACCAATTTTTAATGCTCTTACAAAAGTGATATCTTCTTCCTTGTCTTGGTTATTATTCACAAACCATTTATCTACAAATAATAAAAGGATTCCTCCTAAAAATAAAGCAATTGCCACTCCCATTAAATTTTCTAAAGCTGCATCAACATAATCACCTAATAACAATCCGAAAATTGCTGCAGGAATAAAAGCTACTAATAGTTTTAAATAAAAATTAATAGATTTAAAAAAACGTTTAAAATACAATACAACAACTGAAAGTATTGCGCCGAATTGAATTGCAACTGTGAATAGTTTTACAAATGGTGTAGATTTTATGCCTAATAAAGCTGAACCAATCATCATATGCCCAGTGGATGAAATAGGTAAAAACTCGGTTAATCCTTCAATTACCGCAATAATAAACGCTTCGAAATAAGTCATTGATGGAGAAAATTAAATAAAACTAACTTTTTGTTTCTTCAGTTTTTGTTTTTGAACGCCACATGATAGAAACCATAATAACTCCAAAACCAATTAAGCAAACGATTGGCGCAATTGTTAAACGCTGTGCATCAAAAATTGCTGGGTTAAAAATATTTGGGTCTTCGCTTCCGCCACCAATCATTAAAAGATATCCTATAATTAAAATTACAATGCCTCCTATTAATAGTTGATAGTTTTGTTTGCCAAATGTTGTTTTCATGTTTCTTTATTTAATTATACAAAACTAATAAATTTTAGAGATTAACAAAGGATTGAAATTATTTTAAGATTTTTTGTATTTATTATGGTATTCTCTTTTTTGAGAAACCCATACATTAGTAATAGTGCGGTTGTTTTGGCGAAAGAGTGCGAACTGCAATTTTTTCGGTGGTAAAGCGAAGACTTTTTTTGGGAGAAAAGAATTGACGTTGGTCTTTCGTCTTGAATTTTGTTTCTTTTGTTCAAGCAAAAGAAATTAAAAAAATACCAAAAAGGAAATTGCAAATTCAATTTAATCCCTCCAGTTTTCAATTTTCAATTTTCTAAAAAATTCTTCTTCTTCTAATTCTCTTACTTCGCCAGGTTGTAAATCTCCTAGTTCTAAATCTTCGATACTCACTCGTATCAATCGCTTACAATGATGATAAACATTAGAAACCATTTTACGAATTTGATGATATTTCCCTTCTGTTAATGATATAAGTAACCAAGTATGAGGCAAATCTTCTCTATAGGCATGGCCACGCGTAGGTAAGTCTTTTGGTTTTTCTACAATGGTCACATCGCTTGGTAGGGTTGTGTAATAATCGCCCCCTTTAATTCTAATTTCCACACCTGTTTGTAATTGTAACAAGCGCTCTGGTGTTACATGTTTTTCAACTTGCACTAAATAAGTACGTTTATGGGGCACTTCACCTTGAAATAATAGGGCAGTTACTTTTTTGTTAGTCGTTAAAATTAGTAAGCCTTCTGAGTTATTGTCTAATCGGCCAATGGCATGAATACCTTCTGGGAAATCGTAATCTAAATCTCCCAACAAATTTACCTTGTCTGGACTAACAAATTGCGACACCATTTTGTATGGTTTGTAAATAATAAAATACCGATTTGGGTTTTCCATTAGTTTGATTTGTGCTTATATCCAACTAATTTTAATGCCACCCAAGTCACTATAAACCCTGCAATAGCCATTAATATGGATAGTATAGTTGCGCCAATAAAATAAACATACAAATTTGAAATGGTTTGTTTTAGACTTTCGATGCTCAATAATTTATCTAAAGAAATATGCACATCTTCATTCAAAAATAATTCGCCAGTTTTTACACTGAAGTATAACACAAGTGGAATTAATGGCGGAAAGCTGATTTGCGCTGTTAAACCAACTATAAATTTATTAAGTTTAAAATACACAGCTGATAATATCGCTAAGCCAAACTGAAAACCCCAAATGGGAACAATACCAAAAAATAAACCTACTGCCACCGAAAGGGCTTTCTTTTCAGCACTTTCGTGAGCTGCCACCACTTCTTTTTGCCAAGTTTTTTTAAAGTTGGCTAGCGTCATGCTTCTTAATATCATAACTGGTCGCCAAAAAAGTGCAGCAAGAGTTACTAAATAGGTGTTTAAAAAACTAATGCGTGTGCTATCTACACTTGGTTTAAAGTGAGAAATGCGTTCTCCTTGTGGCGCATAAAAAACACTGATGGGAACTGATGTTACTGGTATGCCACGCCAAGCAGCTTTAACAATTACTTCAATTTCTAATTCAAACTTGGTTGTAAATAACCATATTTTTTTTAATCGTTGAACTGGATATAATCTATAACCACTTTGCGTATCTGGCAATGATATGCCAGTTTCGGCCCAAAACCAAAAATTACTGAACTTATTGCCAAATGTGCTTTTTGTTGGCACATTTTCAGATGTCATATTTCTTGCGCCAATAATTAAACTTCCAGGCTCTTGTTCAATTTTAGTTAAAAATTTTTCAAAATCACTCGGAAAATGTTGGCCATCACTATCAATACTAATTACATAATCATAGCCTAATTCAACTGCCTTCGCAAATCCGTTTCTTAAACCTACACCTTTTCCTTTATTTACTGGATGAATTACTGTAATTAAATTTGGAAATTTATTTAAAATACTAGGGGTAGAATCAGTGCAGCCATCATTTACAACAATAACGTTATCACAATACTCAAAAGTAGATTCAATAACTTTTTCAATTGTTTTGTCGTTGTTATAGGTAGGAATTAACACACAACATTTTAAGTTTTTAAATTGTTGTTTTATGGCTAATTTTTTTTCGAGTTCCGTATTCATAATGAGAGCACAAAAGTATGAAAATTTTGCTTGGAGTTCGGTTATATTTCAATTGTAAACTCGTACCCTTTTTCTTTAATCGCAGGAATCAGTTTTTCTAATAATTCTGGCATAATTTCAAGTCTGTCATGCAATAAGATAATTGCGCCAGGCTTTAATTTCGAAAGAATTCGAGCATTTATTTTTTCAATATCTTTTATAGAAGTGTCGTAACTTCTGATATTCCAACCAATAGAGGTTAAACCTAATTTTTTTAAGGCTCTTGCAATGTTTGGATTTGTAACACCATACGGCGGTCTGAATAATTTTTTATTTGGTTGGAAATGTTCAATGAGTATTTGACATTCAGCAATGTCGCTTATTACTTTTTTTGTACTCCAAACGTCAAACCAAAAATGGTGTGTAAAACTGTGATTGCCTATTGAATTTCCTTCGTCAATAATTTGCTTAACAATTAGCTCATTCCCTTTCATGTTTTTTCCAATTAAAAAAAACAATGCATTTACATCATGTTTTTTTAAAACCTCTAAAACTGCCGGTGTTGTTGTCTTACAAGGCCCATCATCAAAAGTCAGCATTACTTTTTTATCAGTAGTGTGAAGTGAGTTTGTTGAATTAATATGAAAATTTAACCCAATCAAATATGATCCAAAAAATTGAATCAATGAAAACAGAAAAGTAAAAACAACTAGTAAAATACCAAACGTAATCCCGCTTGAAAATGCAAAAATGCCTATTAGAATTAAGACATAGATTAATGTTATTGGTATAAATTTAAATAGTTGCATCATTGGAACTTCAAAAATATAAACTTAATACCATAAATCTCTTTTCTAGTGAGATATTTACCCCATTCAAAATCGCTGTATTGAAAACAGCTAATTTCCCACCACTTATCAATTAAAACTGGCCACTTGCAAACTTGGCTTTTGATTTTGACCAAAAAACATAATATTTGTAATAAAATTACGTCATTAGTCAAAATAAACGTTTTGAACAATAACAAAAAGATAGCATAAGATATTTTTTATTTAAAAACCTTTTTGTTATGTTTGGCGTCATTCTTTTAATTATAAAAATAAAGTAACTAACTAAAAAAACACAATTATGAGTAACAAAAAAACATCAGGCGGTTTTCCGTTAATCGTTTCAGCTTTAGCAATCGTTATCTGTTTAGTAATAGGTATTGTTGTTTACAAATTTGTATTAGGTGCAGTAGGAAATTTTGATGCTGAAGGTCCTGAAAAAGGTCATCCATTAAACTTCTTTGGTATTATGTACAAAGGTGGATTTATCGTTCCAATTTTATTAGGAACTTTATTTACTGTAATTTGCTTTTTCTTCGAACGTTTTATTACAATTCAAAAAGCTAATGGTAGCGGACAAACTGATAAGTTTGTTTCTAAAATAAAAGATTTAATTGCTGCTAAAGATCTTGATGGTGCTATTGCTGCTTGTGATGTTCAAAAAGGTTCATTAGGAAATGTTGTTCGTGAAGGTTTAATGAAATATCAATTCGTTCAAAACGATGCAAGTATGGATAAAGAATCTAAAGTTGCTGCAATCTCTAAAGCGTTAGAAGAAGCTACAGCTCTTGAGTTACCAATGTTATCTAAAAATTTATCAGTTATTTCTACTTGTGCTTCTATTGGTACATTAGTTGGTTTAATTGGAACGGTTGTAGGTATGATTCGTGCGTTTGGTGCATTAGCTGCAGCTGGAACACCTGATACTGCTGCATTAGCAACTGGTATTTCTGAAGCCTTAGTTAATACATTAGTTGGTATCTTATCTTCTGCGTTAGCAATTATGGCTTACAATTTCTTCTCAACAAGAGTTGATCAAGTTACTTATGCAATGGATGAGGCTGGATTCTCTATTATTCAAGAATTCCAATCTACAGGAAAATAATTTCTTTTCCTTTTATGGAATTGAAATGAAAATTGTATCTTATTAATAAGTAAATAAAAATTAACAAATGGGAAAAATAAAAATACACAAAAGCTCACCGTCGATAGACATGACGCCAATGGTGGATTTAGCTTTCTTACTGGTAACATTCTTTATGCTTACGGCATCATTCCGTATGGCTGAGCCTGTTATTGTAGACCCACCATCATCTGTTTCTGACAAAACCTTGCCTGAAAATACGGTTTTAGTTACAGTTGATAATAACGGTCGTGCTTTTTTTGGTGTTGGAAACGGACAAGCTAGACATAATACATTAACTCAAATGAGTGCTAAGTATGGTGTTAAGTTTAACGACAAACAAGCCAAAAAATTTGAAGGGTTATCAAGTTTTGGAGTAGATATAAAAGATCTACCTCGTTACTTAGATGCTTCAGAAGCAGAAAGATTAAAGTTTCAACCACAAAAAGGTGTGCCTTTAGATTCTACAAACAATCAATTGAGAGATTGGATTCAAATTTCAGCAACTGAGCTAAACGTACTTTATACTACAAACAAAGATAAAGCATTAGCAGACGGTGTTGAATTTAAAGGTGAAAAGCCTCGTTATGCAATTAAGGCAGATGGTAAGGCAAAGTACATTTTTGTAAAAGATGTATTTAAAACGTTTACTGATATGAAAATTTACACATTCAATCTAATTACATCAATGGAAGGTGGAGCAACTGTTGCACCGGCTAAAGCACATTAATATAAATATTTAAAAAACTAAAACATGGCAGAAATAGCAGAAAGTGGCGGCGGCGGACATGGCAAAGGCGGTAAAAAGCGGGCCAAGAAGCAAAGCACTCGAGTAGATATGACTCCGATGGTAGATTTAGCGTTTTTGTTATTAACGTTCTTCGTTTTAACATCAACCTTTAGTAAACCAAAAAGTATGGAGCTAAGCTTACCAGCTGAACCACCTCCAGGAAGTCCACCACCACCAGAAGTAAAAAATGGTGTTACATTTTTATTAACGAAAGACGATAAAATTTTTTATTACTCAGGTCAATTTTATGAAGCTGGAAATCCGAAAGGAATGCCTCCAACAGATTTAAAAGAAACTAACTTTAGTTCAGAAGGTTTGCACAAATTATTAATGGAGCAAAACAAATGGGCTAATGATGAAATTGAAAAGTTAGCGGCTCAAAATAAAGCAAAAACATTAGCTGATACTACGTTTAAACGCATGGCAGTTGATATTACGGCTAATACACAAGCAATAACGGCTTTAATTAAAACAGACGACCAAGCAACATACAGAAACGCAATTGATATGTTAGACGAATTAAAAATTTGTAACGTAGGAAAGCGTGTTTTAGGAGTTGAAATGATGGCGTCTGAATATGCACTGTTACAAACTAAAATAGCAAAATAATATGGTAGCAAATTGGAATAATGTGTCCTCCGATAGCAGAAACGATATTGTTTTTGAAGGAAGAAACCAAGAGTATGGAGCCTATGCAATACGCCGTAAATACAATTGGACTGTAACCATCGTACTTGGTTGTATGATTGGAGTTTTGGTAGCAGGAATGGGAATTAAATTTGTATTAGGTTTAAAAGGAACGGAAGTTGAAAAAGAGCCAATTTTAGACATGACAGCAATCGATTTAACACCACCACCTGCTGATAAAAACGAACCACCACCGCCACCACCACCACCGCCACCTCCAGTATTGGAAACGGTGAAGTTTGTGCCGCCGGTTATTAAGGATGATGCCGTGGAAACTGATCCACCGCCACCACAAGATAAATTGGTTGAAACAAATGTAAGTACAGTAACCCAAGAAGGTGATGGAGATGCAGTTGTTGTGCCTAGTGATGGAAAAGGAGATGGTGTAATTGAAGAAAAAGTAATTGAACCATTTTTAATTGTTGAGGAAATGCCTGAATTTCCAGGTGGAGCTGGTGAAATGATGAAATATTTTGCTAAAAACACACAATACCCTCAAATGGCTAAAGAAGCAGGTTTAAGTGGTAAATGTTTTTACAGTTTCGTTGTTGCTCCAAGTGGAGAAATTACTGAAGTAAAATTGAGTAAAGGTGTACCAGGATGTGGCGAATGCGATAGAGAAGCCGCTCGTGTTATTAGATCTATGCCAAAATGGAAACCAGGTAAGCAAACTGGTAGAGCTGTTCCGGTTAGAGTAACAGTACCTTTTAACTTTACTTTAAGATAATAAACTAATCAAATTAAAAATCCCTTTTGAGAAATCAAAAGGGATTTTTTTATTACAATAATTTTAAAATATCTTAGTTATTTTTCTCCTTCCATCCGAGTCATAATAAATTAGTTTTTCTAATTAAAATACAATTAATGCTATGAAAAAATCACCAATCGAATTAATTAATTTAAGTTTTAGTACACTTATGGTTGTATTAACTATTACAGGGTTCTTTGTGTTTTTGTTTACTGATTTAATGTCAGATCGAGTTTTTGGATTCAAACGCTATGTTTTAGCATTTATCTTTTTAGCGTACGCTATTTATAGAAGTTATAGGATGTATAAGGTGTTTAAGCAAGAGAGCGAGCCGAAAAATAATTAATTTTATCTGAAACGTATTATTTCATTTTCTTTTCTTTCTTGAAAAAGAAAAGAAACAAAAGAATTCAAGCTAAATCGCCAAATCCGTTTTTCATCACACAACCTACGCTTCTGTTCCACCTGAAAAACTAGGATTTCGCACCGATTTAGCAAAACCTACCGCACACTTACTAATGTATGATAGATTCACTAAAAAAAACGCGAAGTACTTTTACGTTTTCTAATAATGCTTACCTGTTAATCAAAATAAAGATTCTGTAAACTATTGATTTTAATAGTAATTAATAATTCGCTTGAATTTTTACTAAATCTTTACTCCAATAACAAGGATGTCATCTACTTGTTCTAAATCTCCTTTCCAATTTTCGATAGTGGAGGATAGTTTGTTTTTTTGACCAGAAAATGGATCATTCACATTTTTAAGTAATGTTTCTTCAAACTGTTTGTATCTGAATTTTTTCCCCTTTGGCCCACCAAACTGATCAGCATAGCCATCTGTAAATGTATAAATGCAATCGTTAGGATTTAAAGCAATGGTATGTGCTGTGAATGGTTTGTTTTCATGGTAGAAACCACAAGGCTGTTTATCTCCTTTATAAATTGTGAGTTCGTTATTTCTAATAATATAAAGAGAATTATTTGCAGATGAGTATGTCAATTCGTTTTTTGTTTTATCAATACAACAAATGGTGATGTCCATTCCATCTTTGTTTTCGCCAATGTTTCCGCTTTGTTTCAGTGTATTTACTATTTTATCTCTTATTAAATTTAAAGCCTCTGCCGGATTTGCAGTTGACTTACTTTCAATGATATCATCTAAAAATGATAAACCTAGCATGGTCATAAAGCCACCGGGAACCCCATGGCCTGTACAATCAGCGGTTGCATAAAACAGTAAATTTTCTTTTTGATAAACCCAATAAAAATCACCACTAACAATATCCTTGGGTTTAAATAGAACGAAGCTATCTTTAAAGTTTGAGTTAAATTGCTCTTCTGTTGGGATAAAGGCGCGTTGTATGCTTTTAGCGTAATTGATACTGTCTGTAATTTCTTTTTTTTGAAGAAGAACTTCCTCATGTTTTTCTTCAATAATTTGTTTTGATTTTCCTAGCTCTAATCGAATTCGAATTTCATTTAATGTTAAACGGTAACGTGTTCTAATTAAAAAGACTGAAAACACAGCTACAGAAAGAGTTAATAAGCCTCCGTTAATTAAAAATTCATCTACTGTAAGTGTGCTATTAATTTTATAAAATGCAATATTACTAATGATTGTAGCTATTAAAATAATGATCGACAATTTAATATCCCATAACACGAGCATGCCAACGCCTATGAATAAAGCGATGTAAGCGAAGGTGTGTTTTTGAAGATGTGCTAAATCCATCACACTCCACATGTAGGCGTTTTGAATAGATATGCCAAGCACTAAAATAAAGAGACAAAAATAAATACTAATTTTTTTTGTTTGCTTAAGGACTAAAGCTAATACTGTAATGGCTGATACGGCAATTCTAAACATTAAAAAAGAAACCCAGTAATCAGGAACAACAAAATAATCGCTGGCAAACCAAATGATATTTAATACAATACCAACCCAACAAGCAATAACATGAAAGCGTTCAGTTGATTTGTAAAAGGCATCTTTTACTTCGATATCGGGAATATTAATTGCAGCCACTAAGAGCTAAGTTAGCAAATAAATTGAAAAAAATAGAATTATTACAAGAAAAAAATAGAATTACAAAAAGATAAAATACAGATTATACAGCTGTTTCTTTATACTTTTCCATGAATTCCATCGCTGTTTTCATCATGGCTGTTGAGCCTAAAAACAAAGGTGTACGTTGGTGAAGTTCAGTAATGTCTTGTTCCATTATACGGTTATAACCATCGTTTGCAACACCGCCAGCTTGCTCAATAATAAAAGCTAATGGATTACACTCATATAACAAACGCAATTTTCCTTTTGGAGATTTGGTTGTTTTTGGATAAATATAAATACCCCCTGTAATTAAATTACGGTGAATATCTGCAACTCCCGAACCAATGTAACGACTCGAATACGGGCGGTTTGTAGCTAAATCTTCTTCTTGACAATATTTAATATATTTTTTAACGCCATCAGGAAAATGTAAATAATTTCCTTCGTTAATCGAATATGTTTTTCCTTCTTTTGGCATTTGCATATTTGGATGTGATAAACAAAATTCACCAATACTTGGATCTAATGTAAAGCCATTCACGCCTTTTCCTGTTGTGTAAACTAACATGGCAGAAGAACCATAAATAATATAACCTGCAGCAACTTGTTCAGTACCGCGTTGCATAAAATCTTCGTGAGTACCAGGCCCGTTTAAACTTGTGCGACGGTAAATAGAAAAAATAGTTCCAATAGAAACGTTTACATCAATGTTTGATGAGCCATCTAACGGATCCATAGCAACAACATAACGTGCGTTTTTAGAAATTTCAGATTCAATAGGAATAATGTCTTCGTTTTCTTCACTAGCGATCGCACAACATTCGCCACCAGCTTTTAACGCAGCAATAAATTGATCATTTGCAAAAACGTCCAATTTTTTTACACGCTCGCCTTGCACATTAGTATCACCAGTTTCTCCTAATATTTCTACTAATCCAGCTTTGGTAACTTCACGATTTACAATTTTTGCAGCAATTGCAATGTCACGTAATAAGCGAGAAAGTTCACCTTTAGCAAACGGAAAATCAGCTTGTTTTTCGATGATGAATTGACCTAATGTTGTAGCGTACATAATTCTATATTTTTAATTTGAACAAACGTACAAATTTTTATCTAATATAGAAAGCCCTTTGTGATTAGTATAATTAAAGCCTAGAGGCTTTATAATAAGGTTCACGAGCGAAGACGCTCGCGAAATGTAAACGGATTATTTAGAAAACTCTTCTTTTAAAAACTCGCGCCAATCACCTAAGTTAGATATAACTTGTATTTGGCGGTATAGCAAATGAAATTGCTCTTCATTTTCTTGTGAGTTTAAAATAGTTAAACGGTATTTATCAAAATTAGCAAGTGCATATTTTTCTTCGGCAGTTAATTTTTTGCCACTAAATTCTTTATCACGCAAGTCGTTAATGCTTTCAGCACCACCAATATCTTGTTTGGTAAAAAAACGGCTTGCTATTTCTTTCTTATATTCCATCAATTACAAATTTATAAAATGGATTGACTAATTTAGCATTCTACAGAAAGTATTGCTAACACAATCATGTTGAAATCATACAATCATAAAGGCTTTAGAGGTTTGTTATTTATTTTTTTAATAACTCATACACTATGCGCACAACATTCACTAAGTAAATACGAATACTGTTGGGCATTTTGGCATCCGATAGCCGCAGTTAAAATTAAAAAGCAATTGCCAGAAGTAATGGTAGTTTATAAACGTGTAAAATCTCAAAAAATATTAGATACGCTTGAATATGGTGGAAAGTTGGATGCTTTTAGACATACATTTGCCATGGCTTATCTGTCTAAATTTGTAAACCCTAAAAAATTGCGAAAACTGGGAAGGGCTCATGAAAAAGGTAATAAAGCTCAGTTTTTTAAAAATAAGCTAGAGTTTGGAGAACGAGCCGATAGTTTGGCCTGCGAAATGGATTTACGTAATAATGAATTGGGCTTAGAAATTGGTAAAATGGCTAAGAATACCAGTAAAGACGAGCTTTTAAATGCAGTCATAGCCCAAATAAAAGACGGAAAAGCATGGTATTTGAAACGAAATCATGCAAAAAGCTATGTCACTTGCGAAAATGAGCTTATAAATATGAAGTTTTACATTGGTAAATGGTTTGTTCCTAAATGTTTGATTTCGAGCAATCTTTAATTTATTTTTGTTGAAAAGTTTATAAAATTAAAAAAAAGTGTATATTTGCCGTCCATTTTGGAATTAGTTATGGGTAAGAGTCAGTACAAAATACAGTTTGGCGGTTTATCATTTGGCGAACACCAATTTGAATTTGAAGTGAATGGAAAGTTCTTTGAACAATTTAGTGATAGTGAAATAACATCGGCAAACATTAATGTTAAAGCCAATTTAATTAAACAAAACAGCTTAATGCATGTTTTATTTAGTTTTGAAGGTGTTGTTAAATTGAGTTGCGACCGCTGTTTAGTTGATTATGATTGCCCAATAAGTGGGAATGAAAAATTAATTGTAAAGCATGGCAATCCAGAAGAAAGTAATGATGAAATATTAGTACTGAGAGATGGATTAGACGAGATTGAATTCACGCAGTATCTTTATGAATACATAGAGTTAGCTTTACCCTCGCGCAGAGTACCTTGCGAAGAAGAAGATAACGAAGTGGAATGTGATGAAGAAACACTTGCTAAGTTTAATGAATTAAAAATAGAAGAAGAAAGTGCAAAAACCGATCCTAAATGGGATCAATTAAAGAATATAAAGTTTAACAATAATTAAAATTAAATACCATGCCTAATCCAAAAAGAAAACTATCCAGATCAAGAAGAGACTCACGTCGTGCTACATACAAAGCTCCTCATATGACTATTGCCAAAGATACTACAACTGGCGAAGCTCATTTATTTCACCGTGCACACTGGTTTGAAGGAAAATTATATTACAAAGGAAAAGTTGTAATGGAAAAAGCTGTTAAAGCTTAATTTTAAATACGTTTTATACTATTTAAAACCTTTTCAGGAAACTGAAGAGGTTTTTTTGTTTACATATTTTTCGTTTAAAATTTTTACATTTGAGTCATAAATGATTTTTGCTTCGTTCAATAATATAATAAGTGGCTTAGGATTTTCTACTGATGAAAATTATAAAGCCATTTTAAATTCGGAGCTTGCTGTAAAAAAAACAATCTTACCATTTTCTACCGAAACCTTTTGTGTTGCTCAAATTAATGAAGTAGATTTAAAAACTCGCTTCTCTAGCATTGAAAACACTGAGTACTACACAAAGCTCGAACAACTCAGTATATTATCTATACAAGATGTGTTGACGCAAAGTGGCATTAATCCTGCTGACGAAAAAACATTGTTAATTTATTCCACAACTAAAGGGAACATTGATTTATTAGAAAAAAATAATACCTC